>CAZWNO010000003.1:45092-46833 GCA_964635845.1 uncultured Chromatiales bacterium | reverse complement strand
ATGTCCTTCACGAGGGCGGCGCTCTGGCCCGCTTCGAATTCACCTTCCTCGAGGTTGCCTTCGAACATGCCGAGCATCTCCCGCTTCCTGCCGAGCAGTTCGATCAGCTCGTCCCGGTCCGCACCGCGCGCTTCCGCTTCGATGGCGCGCAACGCAAACGGCGTTCGGATCAGCCGAACCGGGGCAAGCTTCTTCATGGTGAGGATCGTGTCGCCTTCACTGGCTTCGACGATCTTCTGTTTGAACAGCGGATGCGCGGACGATTCCGCCGTCGCTGCAAAGCGCGTCCCGACCTGCACACCTTCGGCCCCCAGCGCGAATGCCGCGAGCACCTGTCTTCCGTCCGCGATGCCGCCCGCCGCGATGACGGGAATCTTCACGGCGTCCGTGACCTGCGGGATAAGAGAGAGGGTCGTCGTTTCCTCGTGGCCGTTGTGTCCTCCGGCCTCGAAACCCTCGGCGACCACCGCGTCGCAGCCGACGCTCTCGACTTTGAGCGCGTGTTTGACGGAAGGGACGACATGCGCGACGATGCATCCGGCATCCTTGAGGAGAGGAAGGAATTTCCCGGGATGTCCGGCCGACGTAAAGACGATACGAATCCCCTCCTCGATCGTCGTACGAACCAGATCTTCCGCGTCCCCTCGCAGCAGGGGTATATTGACGCCGATCGGCGCACGCGTGGTGGCACGCGCATTGCGGATATGCTCCGCGAGCAGCGCGGGCTTCATCGAACCCGCACCGATCAGACCGAGCCCGCCCGCGTCGGACACGGCGCGCGCGAGCTTCCAGCCCGACACCCAGACCATGCCGGCCTGGATGATCGGGTGCTGGATGCCGAAGAGTTCAGTGACACGCGTGGTCATGAAAAAGCGATCAATATTCGAACTGCACGAGATTGAAACCGGAATTGTTGTTCCCGCTCGCACCGGACGACCGGTAGTTGAACGTGCCGAGCACCGTCCCGTTCAGATCGACATGCGTCTGATGATTCGTCGTCGCCGCTTCGAGGAAACAATCGAAGGAATTGAGTCCCCAGTGATTGAGCGCGGCCGCTCCGATCGGACCCGTGCCGTCCTGGCCGTTTCCGTCATAGTCGAGCAGCGTGAGAAACCAGGTATTCCCGTTCTGCACCGCTGCACCCGGTACGGGCGCGTTTCCCGGAGTGACGATGCTCACGTCGCCGATCGGTTCGAAGTTCGAATTGTACCTCTTCACCGTGATATTGTCGCGGCCATGCTGCAGCGTCCGGTTCTGCGTCATGACCATCATCACCGCATGCGTCCCGGTTCTCAGCGCCGCGCTGTAGTTACTGAGAATCTCGCTCTCGCCGCCGCTGCGCGGTATCATGCGCAGACGCTCCGTATGGGAGTTGGCGCGCCACGGCTGGCGGTGGATGTGCATATCGAAATATGCGGCATCGCCGCTGCGGACGAGGAGCTCGAGACTCTGGTCGAGTCCGACGAGATCGCTCAGGGTGAAGAATCCCTGGGCATCCGCGGTGACTACCGTGCCGGTCACCTGGCGCTGGTATTCGCCTGACTTGAGCTTGAGGATTTTCACCAGGGCGATGACTGCTCCGCCCACGGGTGTGTTGTCGATGAAATCGATCACACGGCCCTTGATCTCGTAGGTCTGACCGGGATGGGAATTCGGCATGTTCTTCTCAGTCGGGGCGGTACCCGTGAGAAATGCGTACATTTTTTCAAATGGCGTCCTCTCCGAGAGAAGCTGCAGGTTG
>CAZWNO010000003.1:44587-45024 GCA_964635845.1 uncultured Chromatiales bacterium | reverse complement strand
CTGCTCGTTCGTGGCGCCGGCCAGATTGCCGTACTCCGCATTGCCCTGCTGCGCGGCGTCCTTGCCGTCGCTGCGGAGGGACATGTATTTGCACGGCGACGGCGTGATGTCGCCGTTCACGAGCAGGGACATGTCGTAGCTTCCGCCGATGAACACGACGTGCGCGGCCTTGGCCGTGCCGCCCATGTTGACAAGCCAGTGCTGCACTGCATTCGCGCCGCTGCCGTGCGCGATGATGTCCACACGGGTTTCCCCGGAGGCAGTCAGCGCGGCGCCTATCCGGCTGCCGACCTGCGTCGCCATTTTCTGGATGTCGATCGCGCTGCCCGTGTAGTAATTCTCGATATCGAACGCGATCAGCTGAGTCTCGGTGTAGCCGTTGAGCGCGAAGCGCTGGGTGAGCTAGCCCTGAGTGAGCTCGTGCGTTTGGCCGAGGT
>CAZWNO010000003.1:44312-44577 GCA_964635845.1 uncultured Chromatiales bacterium | reverse complement strand
ACGAAAACGATCGTGCGGATCCTGTCATCGATCTTTACCGAATTCGTGTCGGTAGGATCAGGATTTGTCGGTGAATCATCGGAGCATCCCCCCAGCGCAAGAATGGATGCAATGAAAGCGGCGCCGAACAGCGCGAATGAAAATCTGAAAAACCTCTCCATGAACTCCTCCGGGATTTTGAAGTGTATCAGGCGTCGAATTCTATCAGACCTCGTTATCCTGTATGACAACCATGGCGGCGACGTAGGCGCCGCTGTGGGAGAGC
>CAZWNO010000003.1:12873-44302 GCA_964635845.1 uncultured Chromatiales bacterium | reverse complement strand
GAGCGACAGATGGATGTTCATTCCGCCGAATTTCCTGTCGAGAGAATTGTGCAGCAGGAACGACGGCTTTCCCGCCTCGTCGTTCCGCACCTCGACATCGGTCCATCGGAACGCACCCGTCCAGCCGGTGCCGATCGCCTTGGAGAACGCCTCCTTCGCCGCGAAGCGCGCCGCGAAATGCTGCGGCGGCTTGATCTTGCCATTGCAGTAGCGGATTTCCCGCTCCGTATACAGTTTGTTTTCGAAGCGCAGCCCCCATTCCTCGGTCAGTTGTTCGAAGCGCGAGATCTCCTCGATGTCTATGCCGATGCCGAATATGGTACTCATGCGTCGCCCTTTCGCAGACGGCGGATGATGCCGATCAGATCGCTGATGTCGTTGAGGTCGTAGTCCGCGCTCGATTCGCCGGTGTTGAAGGTGTCTCCGTAGCGCGCGAATGCGGTGTACATGCCGATGTTCCGCGCACCGAGAATATCGCGCTCCTCCCAATCGCCCACCATGATGGCATGAGAGGGATGGATTCCCATCAGCGAGAGTACGCGCTGGAACGGCGTCGGACTCGGCTTGCGTTCTCCCGTGTCCTCGAACGTGATCACGGCGTCGAAGATATGATGCAGGTTGAGCGAACACAGCCGCAGCCATGCCTCGAGTTTCGGCGCGTCGGAAACCACTCCCAGCTTGAGTCCCATCCGCGCGAGGGTGAACAGCGTCATGTGCACGTGCGGATACGGCACGAGCATCGCTTCGCGTGCCTTGCGGTATCCGACGATACCCGCCGCGAGCACCTTGTGATCGACGTCGTTGGTCAATTCCTGCAGCACCTGGTTGAACACACGCTGATATTCGATCCCCTGCTCCTGGTATATCCGCGCGATCAGCGCGTCGACGTCCTCGAACGATGTGCTCAGTCCCGCGTCGATCATGGAGCGGATGCCCGCTTCCACCGCATTGCGCTTCATGAGCATGAAGTCCACGAGCGTGTTGTCGAGATCGAATACCACGGCGTCAATCATGACCGGATGGCTCCGTTGAAATCAAAAGTCCATCATACGAAAATTCCATGGTTTCGGGAAGCAGCGTGCTGTCACGGGCATGCAGGATGTTGTGGGCGATATGCGTGAAGTAGCTGCGCCGTGCCCCGATCCGGCGCGCGATGTCGATCGCTTCTTCGAGATTGAAATGCGTCGGATGCGCCTTGTGCCGTAGTGCATCGAGCACGAGCACGTCGAGCCCTTCGAGCAGTGAAAAGGATCGTTCCGGGATCTCGTTCGTGTCGGTGATGTACGCCATGTCACCGATCCGGTATCCAAGGATCGGAAGCACGCCGTGCATGACGGGAATCGGCGTGACGGTAATGGAATCCACGGAAAACGGGGCACCGCCATCGACGGCATGCAGCTCCGCGCTGGGCAATCCACCGCCGGTCTGCCTCGCGGCGCCGAACGCGTAACGGAATGTGACACGGAGTTCGTCAAGGGTTTCCTCGAGTCCATAAACGCGCATCGGGGATTTCTGCAGGAAGTTGAATTGCCGCAGGTCGTCAAACCCTCCGATATGGTCGAAATGGTGATGCGTGTACAGCACGGCGTCGATATGCCGAATCCCGGTACGCAGCATCTGCTGCCGGAAATCCGATGATGTATCCACCAGCAGTGTCGTCTCCCCGACGCTGAACAGGACGGACGGCCGCAGCCTCGCGTCGCGCGGATCCGAGGACCGGCAGGTTTCGCAAAGGCATCCTATCGCGGGTACTCCCTGCGATGTGCCGGAACCGAGCACGAGGAGCGAGGTCTTCATCAGGACTCGCTCTTCCCGTTTTCCTTGTCAATGAGTTCCCTCACCGCAGGCTTGACGAATATCGCATCGACTCCGAGTTCGCTCAATGCGCGCGCGACGGTTGCGATCTTTTTCTCCGTCGTGAACCGGCGGTTGACGACGAGAAGACGCTCTTCCTTCAGGATGCAGTGCCCTCCGTCGAAGTCCCCCTTCTCGTAACGGATCTTGTAGCCCAGGTGCTCGCAGGTCTCACGCAGCTCTTCGAGCATCGCCTCGCTGTCCATTCCGGATATCATTTATCCCTGCTCCGTCTCAGTGGTTGATGGAGTCGTACCAACAGCCGTGTCCGTATTTCTTCTCTTCCTCATCGGCTGCCAGATGATGATGACCGATGCGGTTATGTAACACAGAACAGCCATCACGGGCAGACCCGCGAGCGCACCGATTCGATGGGAGATGGTCTTGCGGAGTTCCGTCTGCACGCCGAGAAATCCCGGTTCGCCCTGTGCGGCGAACGCATCCAGGGTCCAATCCCAGAGATAGAAGAAATGAATGTCGAGATATCCCGTGAAAATTTCCACCGGCACGAACATGAAGACCAGGATGCCCGCCATGAGCAGCCAGCCATTTTCCTTGATGCGCAGGGGAATGCGCCACATCACCACGATCGCCGCGATGAGTGTGACGACATAGGAGATGAGCACGACGATCGAGGACGCGTAGATCAGCTGGTACAGTGTCCGTTCCTGCGCCGGCGGCATGGTCGGATCGAATTCGAGCGTGCCTGCGATGAAGAGTTCGTTGGCGATGACCGCGCGGTAGACGGTGCCGCCGAGCCAGAGCGCGCCGGCGAACAGGAGAAACATCATCCCGGTGCGGAACAGGGGGTCATCCCATCCCGCATCTCCCTTGTTTGTGGACGAATTAGTCATGAGAATTCCTATAAGATATATCTGCTTAAGTCCCTGTCCTTCACGATGCTGGCGAGCTTCTCCTCCACCATTTTCGCGTCGATTGTCACCACCTCCGCCCTGACGACGTCGGGGACCTCGAACAGGATCTGTTCCAGCAACGTCGTCAGTATCGTATGCAGCCGCCTGGCACCGATATTCTCGACACGTTCGTTGACCTCAGCGGCGATTCGGGCGATTTCGCGGATGCCGTCATCTTCAAAAACCAGGCGCACTCCTTCCGTCAGAAGCAAGGCGCCGTACTGTTTGAGCAGGGCGTTCTTCGGCTTGGTGAGAATGGCGACGAAATCCTCTTCCGTCAGGCTTTCGAGTTCGACGCGGATCGGAAAACGGCCCTGCAATTCGGGGATGAGGTCGCTCGGCTTGGAGACATGGAAGGCGCCGGATGCGATGAAGAGAATATGGTCCGTGCGCACGACGCCGTACTTCGTATTGACATTGCTGCCTTCCACGATGGGAAGCAGGTCGCGCTGCACTCCCTCGCGTGAGACATCGATGCCGCCGCCCGCCGATTTGCTCCCCGCGATCTTGTCGATCTCATCGAGGAAGATGATGCCGGAGTTCTGCACGCGTTCGAGCGCGACACGGGAGACGGCTTCCGGATCGATGAGCTTCTGCGCTTCATCCTGCAGCAGCAGCGTTTTTGCTTCGGCGATGGAGATTCTCCGCTTCTTCGATCGCTTCGGCATCATGCTGCTGAGCAGATTCTGGATGTCCACGCCCATGTCTTCAAGACCCATCGGTCCGAATATCTGCATATTGGCGCTGGACGTGATGGTGATGTCGATCTCGATGACGCGCTCGTCGAGGTTGCCTGCGCGCAGCTGCTCACGCAGCTTTTCACGCGTTTGCGACTGCACGTCGACCTCTCCCTCCTGTACCGGCGTGCGCGGAAAGATGATGTCGAGAATGCGTTCCTCGGCCAGATGCAATGCTTTCTCCTGCACCTCGGCGGTCTTTTCCGCACGTACCTGGTTGATGGCAATTTCGACGAGATCGCGGATCATCGATTCGACGTCGCGGCCGACATACCCGACCTCCGTGAACTTCGAGGCTTCGACCTTGAGAAAGGGCGCGCCGGCGAGCCGCGACAGCCTGCGCGCGATCTCCGTCTTCCCCACACCGGTCGGACCGATCAGGATGATATTGTTCGGCATGATTTCGTCACGCAGAGGGACGTCGACCTGCTGACGGCGCCAGCGGTTTCTCAGCGCGATGGCGACGGAGCGCTTCGCGTTGTCCTGGCCGATGATGTATTTGTCGAGTTCGTCGACGATGCGTTTTGGCGTCAGCGAATCCTGGAGATAATGAATTGAATCTGATTGCATGATGGGCTATAATTCCTCGATCACGATGTTGCTGTTGGTATAGATGCAGATCTCCGCGGCCGCGCGGAGCGCTTCCTCCACGATGTCACGCGCGGGAAGATCCGTGTGTTTGACGAGCACGCGCGCGGCCGCGAGCGCGAAGCTCCCTCCCGAGCCGATGGCGACGATCCCGTCGTCGGGTTCGATCACATCCCCGGATCCGGAGATGATCAGTGCTTTTTCACTGTTCAGTACCGCGAGCAGCGCCTCGAGACGGTGCAGATACTTGTCTGTGCGCCAGTCTTTCGCGAGTTCCACGGCGGCGCGCTCGAAATTGCCGCGGAATTCCTCCAGCTTCGCCTCGAATTTCTCGGAAAGCGTGAAAGCGTCGGCCGCAGATCCGGCGAAGCCGGCAAGGACCGTGCCACGGTACATCTTCCGGATCTTCCGCGAATGGTGCTTCATGACGGTTTGCCCGACGGTCACCTGTCCGTCTGCACCGAGTACGGCCTTGCCGTCCCGGATCAGGCCAAGCACCGTCGTCGCGCGTATGCTCTGTTTTTCCATATCGTTATCTTTTTCCTTTATTTCAGACCAGCTGTTTGCGAAGTCGTGAGACGGGTATCTCCATCGATTCGCGGTACTTGGCGATCGTGCGCCGCGCGATGTTGAAACCTTTCTGCTGCAGGATTTTCGTCAGCTCCTGGTCGCTCAGCGGTTTGCGGGGATTTTCCGCCGCGATGATGTCCTTCATGATGGCCATCACTTCCTTGTTCGCCACTTCGTCGCCGCCCTCCGTGCTGATCCCCTCGCTGAAGAAGTAGCGCAGTTCGAAGACGCCCCACTCGGTCTGTACATACTTGCCGTTTACAACGCGGGAGATGGTCGAGATATCCATCTCGATATCCTCCGCGATGTCCTTGTAAATGAGCGGTTTGAGATGACCCTGCCCTTGTTCGAACCATGCGCGCTGTTTCTCGACGATCGATTGCATCACGGAAAGCATGGTGTTGCGGCGCTGATGGATGGACTGGATGAACCATTTGGCCGCTTCCATCTTCTGACGTAGAAACTGTCTCGTTTCCGTCGAGATGCGCTTGCGGTGGTTGAGCAGCATTTCCTTGTATGCGCGATTGACGCGGAGCGGAGGCACGCCCCTGTCGTTCAGCGTGATGATGAATTCACCGTCCTCGCGATGCACGAAGAAATCAGGTATCAGGTAATTGACGGAAACGATGCCGTCCCCGTCGCCCGGTTTGGGGTTGAGATTGCGAATGATGTCGAACGCCCGCTTGAGCATGTCTTCGCTGATGTGCAGTTCCTGCATGATCCGGCCGAAGTGCTTCTTCTCGAACGAGTCATAGGCCTCGCGAAGGATCCGCATCGCGATGATGCGCGGCGTGCTCACATTCGGGAGGAGTTCCAGCTGTACGAGCAGGCATTCGCGCAGATCGCGGGATGCGATGCCGGGTGGATCCAGCCGCTGCACGCGACGGATCACGGCTTCGGCTTTGTCGCTTGGAAGATCGACCTGATTCTCAATATTGAAATCCCGCAGCAACTGCGAGAAATCCGTTCGGAGGTATCCGTCGTCGTCGATGTTCCAGAGGATGACCTCTGCGAATTCCTCCTCGACAGCCGTCAGTTCGAGCAGCTGAATCTGCTCCCGGAGACGTTCGCGCAGCGTCACCAGCGCCGGGGCCGGCACCTCGCGACTGTCGTCATCGTCCCAGTACTGATTCGTCGAACTGGGCCCCTCATTGTTTTCGAAGAACTCCTCCCAGGAATATTCCTCGTCGGTATGCTCACGGATTTCCTTTTCCATCGTATCGCCAGGCGATTCCGCGCTTCGCTCCGACGGCGATAAGTCTTCCGCATCCGCCTCTTCATCCCCGCTGCTCTTTTCTTCCTGGAGCAGCTCCGCCCTTTCCTCCAGTTCCTCCTCCATCTCCATTCCCTCCTCGAGCAAGGGATTCAACTCAAGTTCATCCTTAATCTTTTGCTCGAGCTGAAGAACCGGAAGCTGTAATATTTTAAGGTATTGGACCTGTGCAGGAGAGAGTTTTTGTTGCAGTCTCTGCGTCTGCGTGAGGTGGAGCATGGGGCTAGACTCCCCCTCCGCCATTTTGGCGGTGCGCATCGCTGCGCGCTTTCAATTCTCCGTAAATCCCATCTCCGAAGGCGCGTCGCAGGGGAGTTTCGAGGAATTCGACGAGTGGCACATCATCACGCTCACCCGCCGCGAACGCGGGAGCACACTCGCCGAAATGCTCGAGCCGTAGCTGGGCATTGCGCTGGCCGCGGATGCGGATCGGAAACAGGTGGCATGACAGCGGCTTCGGCCAGTCGAACCGGCCCTGCTGATGGAGTCGCTGGATCGAACAGACCGCCACGTCATTCTCGTACGTGACGAAGATGCAGGCGCGGTCGTCATAACACCGAAGCGTCAAATCTTCACCGTCTTCGACGATCAATCCGTAGAGATCCCCCTCCCTGCGGTGTTCGGCGGGAAGCAGGGGCCGGACAGCCTTCCAGGCTTCCTCGATTATCGGAATCTCGTCCTCATGGACCGGGGGACCGCTACCGCCGGGAAACGTGCAGCAAGCGCCCTTGCAGGCGGCAAGATCACAGGCGAATCGGGTCGATATAATGCTTCTGTCAATGCGCATTCAACATGGCACGATTTTTATTCCACAATTTTCAACTTATTGAAAAGTCGCTGCTGATGCAATATTGATTTTATCGGTTCGTGATTTCTGTCTTGTTTTCCGACTCTGCGATCTCTACCATGGGGATTATCAGGGAGAACCTTCTGGAATCGTGCATGTCTGACCCCTATGATTACCTCCGTGTTTCCATGCTGCCGTCCATCGGACCATCGCGCGGCCGAGCGCTGCTCGCCCGTTTCCATTCATTCACGCGCATGCTCGCCGCAACGGAATCGGAGCTCCGGCAGGTCGAGGGCATAAGCACACAGCTTTCGGCGAGAATCCATCAATCAATGCGGGAGGAAAAACAGGGCGGGGACATCGAACGGACGGTGGAATCGAGCCGGATGCAGTGCGAACGATACGACATCCGGTTTGTCCCTTTCCCCGATGAAAACTACCCTGCGATCCTGCGGAGCATCTATGATCCCCCGCTCTTCCTGTTCATGCGCGGAGAATGGACTCCCGTGGATGAACGCAGCGTAGCGGTCGTCGGAACGAGGAGTCCGACGGATTACGGCCGGCAGGTCACCGAGCACTTCTGCCGCCATTTCGCTGCCGCGGGCGTTACGGTGGTCAGCGGTCTGGCGATGGGAATCGATACTGTGGCGCACCGCAGCACACTGCAGGCCGGAGGCCGCACGATCGCGGTGCTCGGCAGCGGTGTGCGCAACATTTATCCGGGAGTGAACAGCCGCCTCGCTGCTGCGATCGCGGAGCATGGATGTGTCATGTCGGAACTTCCGCTGGACGCGAAACCCGATGCGACGAATTTCCCGCGCCGCAACCGCATCATCAGCGGACTCTCCCGCTGTCTGCTCATCACGGAAAGCGATATCCGCGGGGGCGCGATGATCACGGCCGGAATCGCGCTCGACCAGAACAGGGACCTCTTCGTCGTTCCCGGCAGCATTTTCAATCCCCGCAGCGCCGGACCGCACAGGTTGCTGCGCGAGAGCATGGCCCTGCCGGCAAGTTCGCCGGAAGAAATCCTCGCCGAAGTCGCCGCGCTCTCCGGTGCCGCGACGAGCGCGCCTCCCCCGCCGATCCAGCTGACTTTCGAGGAACAGCGTGTGCATGACCTGCTCTCCGACGACCCGGTTCACATCGACGATCTGGCGATTTCCTGCGGACTGCTCCTGCCTTCGCTCCACGTCACCTTGCTGCAGATGGAACTCAACGGCGTTGTGAGACAACTTCCGGGGAAATATTTTGTGAGATGCGGTAGACGCAATTAACGACACGTGTCCTCCCACGCTTTCGCGGAAACAGGTATGAAAGAGAAAATGAGATGGGTTTTTTATCTTGCCGCGGCAGCCGGCATCTTCATTGTCGGGTTCCTGCTGTGGCCGAAGGATTCTGTCGCTGTCCCCACATACCGCGTCGCGCGAGGGACGTTCGAGATCTATGTGATTGAAAGCGGTTCGGTTCGTGCGAAAAATTCATTCACGATCACCGCGCCGCGAATCATCTCCGGCGGAAACCTGCAGATCGTCTCGCTTGCCTCGGAGGGATCCATCGCGAAGGTCGACGAGGTCCTCGTGCGCTTCGATCCCAGCTCCGCCCTCAAGCGCATCGCCGACCGGACAACCGATCTCAAGACGGCCCTCGCAGACCTGGCCAAGCTGAAAGCCCAGCAATCCGCGGACGAATCCCAGGCGACGACGGAATACGAGTCCGCAAAGCTCAACTTCGAACTGGCGAAAATCGCGCGCGAAAAAATGCAGTTCGAGCCCGAGGCACGGAAGCGCGAGGCGGAGATCGAGTTCGAGCGAGCGAAACTGACCTTCGATCAGGCAAAGCTCAATATCGAGAACAAGAATATCGTCCGGCGCTCGGAACTGGGAAACCTCCAGCTGCGGATTGCGCAGATCCGTTCCGATATCGGCGAATCACAGAAAGAAATGGAGCAGCTGACCGTCAAGGCGCCGATCGCCGGACTTATCGTGTATGAGAACAACTGGTCCACGGGACGGAAGATCGCGAAAGGCGATCAGCCCTGGCCGGGGATGCCGATCATCAGTCTCCCCGATCTTTCCGCGATGCAGACCGAGGTCAGTGTCAATGAGATGGACATCTCGAAGGTGCGCATGGGGCAGAGCGTGCTGGTCATCCCGGACGCCTTCCCGGATAAGACGTTTCACGGAATCATCAGCAGTGTTTCACAGATAGGCAGGCAGAAGGGGCAGGGATCGAACGTGAAAGTGTTCGATATCGTCATCGACATCAAGGAGACGGATGAGGTGCTCAAGCCCGGGATTACCACAACGAACAAGATCATTGTCGGCAAAGTGGGCAAGGTTCTTTCAGTGCCCATAATCAGCGTGGTCGAGGAGGACGCGAAGACATATGTCTTCGTCGGTGAGGGATCGTCGTTCGAAAAACGGGAGGTGGAACTCGGCGCCCGCAACGACAACTTCGTCGTCGTGAAGAAAGGGATCAGCGCCGGTGAGCAGGTTGCGCTGCGCAATCCGGAACAGGAGAAAGATGCGGACGAGGAAAAACCCGGGACGGTACCGGAAGCAGGGAAAACAGCGGCTCCTGCGGGGAGATGAGACGTGAAGGATTTGTTTTCCAAGCAGCGTGAAGCGATCACCATCGCGATCCAGAGTCTGACGCTTCACAAGACGCGTTCCTTCCTGACAATGCTCGGGATCGTCTTCGGTGTCGGCGCCGTGATCGCGATGCTTTCGATCGGCGAAGGTGCGCGACAGGAATCCCTCGAACAGATCGAGGTGCTCGGCGTGCGAAACGTCATCATCCGGTCGCTCCCGCAGCCCGAGACGGACGACGAGGAAGAGCCGGGCGCCGTGCGGCCCTACGGGATCTCGCTCAAGGATGCCGAGGCGATCCGGGAAGTCTGCAGTTTCGCGGACCGCATCGCCGTCAACTGGGAGTCGGACGTGGAGTCGCGGACATATCAGGGTACTGCTCCGGTCAAACTGATCGGCACTACACCCGACCACGAAAGCATTTTCAATATCCGTCTGACCGAAGGACAGTTCATCACGCGGCATCACATTGACGCGAATGCGAACGTCTGTCTGATCGGCAGCGAGATCAAACAGAAGTTATTCGGGTTCGATAACCCGATGAACAAGCTCGTGAAGATAGAGGACCAGTGGTTCACCGTCGTCGGTGTCATGGGCGGGAAGAAGGAAGCGTTGACCGGAGAAGCGGCCCTTCCATCGATCAACGCAAGCATGATCATTCCCCTCTCCACAGCGATGGCCAAGTTTCCCCGGGAGATGAAGGGAAGCGTCGCGCGCATGGGCCGGAGATACCGCTACCGCAGCCAGATCGAGGACGGATATCTCGATCGGAACACCATCGACCAGATCGCCGTGCAGGTGGATGAAGAGACGGATATCTCCGAAGCCGCCGCGATCATCTCCCGCCTGATCCGGAAGCGGCACAACGATCAGACCGATTTCACCGTGACCATTCCCGAACAGCTGATCGAGCAGAGTCAGAAGACGCAAAGCATTTTCAACATCGTCATGGGCGCGATCGCGGGAATCTCCCTGCTGGTCGGCGGCATCGGCATCATGAATATCATGCTCGCTTCCGTGCTCGAGCGCACGCGTGAGATCGGCATACGGCGCGCGATCGGCGCAACGCGCGCCATGATCATCACCCAGTTCCTGGCCGAGGCGGCAATGCTTTCGATCATCGGCGGCCTGGCCGGAATCCTTCTCGGGTGGGCGCTCACGGAGATCATCACCGCGTACGCCGAGTGGCGAACGATCGTAAGTCTCTGGTCCATCATCCTCGCGTTCACCGTCGCCGCAGCCACGGGCATCGTCTTCGGGTACTACCCCGCGCGGCGTGCGGCGAACAAAGACGTCATCGAATCACTCCGCTATGAGTAGAACACAGTACTTCCAGTTGATTCTCTGTGTCGTGTCGTTTTCATTCCCGCTGAGCGCGCAAGCCCAGTTCAGGATGACGCTCGATGAGGCGCTCTCGCATGCATTCGAGCACAGCTATACCGCGCGTAGCGCACGAGAACAGCTCCGCGCATCGGAGGCGGCCGCGAATGCCGCGCGGCGTTCACTCTACTCGAGCGTGGACATGGAATTCGATGTGCCGGATTACAGCCGCACGCTCATCGCGCAGTTCAATCCCAACACCGGTCGCAACGAATTCTTTCCGCTCGAGCGTACACAATGGTCCGGTCGTCTCGATCTCAACCAGCCGGTCATCTGGACGAACAGCACGATCACTCTATCCGGTCTGCTCTACCAGCAGCAGCAGCGGGATCTGAGTCCGGACGGGGATCTGTTTCGCGACTGGTACACCGACCTCGCCATTCAGCTGCGCCAGCCGCTGTTCATCGCCAACACGCAGCGCATCGCCCTCCGGAACGCGGAAATCGACTTCGAAGAGGCGATGGCGGATTACACGCGCAACACGCTCGAACTGCGCTACACTGTTACCGAACAGTTCTACAATCTGTACGCTGCACAGCAGCGCCTGGAGATCCAGGAGGACCGCGTACGTCAGGAGAACGAGACCTACACGACCGGACAGCGAAAGTTCCGAGCCGGCCTGATCGCCGAAGTCGAGGCGCTGCAGTTCGAGGTCGATCTCGCGGCGGCGAGCAATGACCTTCTCGCCGCGCAGAACTCCCTGATCTCGAGAGCGAATCAGTTCAAGATACTCATCGGCCTGCCGATCGCGGATTCACTCTACTGTGTGCTCAGCGATACGACGATCAGCCAGGTGCGCATCGATCCAGTGGAGGCGGTCGAGCGTGCGAAGAAGACGCGCGTCGATCTGCAGAGGGCGAAGAACAATATCGAGCGCAATGAACTCGCGCTCGAAAACGTTCACGCTCAGCGCAGCATCCGCGGCGACCTCTTTCTCAGCTACGGACTGAATAATAACGATGCCGAGTTCGCCGGCCTCTACGGCGATCTGCGTGACACGCGCCGGGCCGTGCTCACGGTGAGCATACCGGTTTTCGACTGGGGCAAACACAGCATGGATGTCGAAGCGGCGGAAGCCCGGGTGCGAAGCGCCCGGCTTTCGGCCGAAAACGTCGAGCTGAATCTCGAGCGCGAGATCATCGACCTCATCCGAAGCATCGAGTCGGCTGCCCGTCGCGCGGAAGTCCTGCGAAAATCCAGGCTCGTCGCGGAGGTGGCAAATGATATCAGCACGAAGCGTTACGAAGTCGGCACGATCGGCTCCACCGAACTCGCACAGGCGCGCGCACGCCTGCTGCAAGCGCGGCTCTCCGCGCTCGAAGCCGTCATCGACTATCACCTCGCCCTTGCCGATATCGCGCGTCGCACTGCATACGATTTCCAGAATGGGCGGGCGCTGCCGGTGCCTCGCGGGTCCGGCTCGTAAAAGTCATACTTGATCGTCTCCTGTCCCTACTCCATGACCGCGCGACAGGGGGCCTTACCTTGCTTTTCCGAGGGTCGCTGGCTAACTTTCATTGTTTCATCGGCACAGCTTATATATCCTCGTTTGAAGTGATTTCTCCCTCATGAAGGAATATGGATCATACCTGCGACGGGCACGGGAAGCCGCGGGTCTTTCACTGGAAGACTTGCACGAGCGGACTCGTATCAGCCTGAAGAACCTGCGCCTCATCGAGTCTGGAGATTTTCCCTCGATCCCGCAGACCTATGTCAGGGCCTTCGTACGCGAGTATGCCCGCAGCGTGGGGCTGGATGAAGAAGACACCATCGCCGCGTACAACGAATCCGCGGAACGCGAGAAAGGGATTCCGCGTCCCCCCGCGGCAATCGACAGCTCGAACCTCCTGCCCAAGGTCGACGACACGGTGGAGTTCGTGCATCCTTTCGATCGCCCGCCCACGCATGTCGAAGTGAACGGTGTCGCCGAAGTGGAATCCGAGGAATTCGTTCCGCCTGTACGGAAGTCCACGTACGTGCGCGAAGGCGACGCGGCCGCGATCGATATCCGAACGAGCGCGCATGCTGAATTCGATTCCTCGGCTGCAGTTCCTCCCCCTCCTGCCGCTCGCGGCAAGGACGAGAAGCAGGTTTCCACGGCACGACCGCCAGAGGCAGCGCCTTCCGCCGCTGCTCCCGAACCGATACCGCGAGCCACGGCAGCAGAATCCGCAGGGGCTCCAGAGGCCAGGCCCGCAGGATCTGCAGAACCACCGCGAGCCGTCAGCCCTCCCACAGAACCGCCGCGAGCCGTCAGCCCTCCCGCAGAACCGCCGCGGAGCGTGAGCCTTGCGGCGTCCCCGGAACCGGCGCAGAAGAATACTGTGCGTCCGCCGATGACCGACCGCGCCCCCGCTCCGCAGCCGCTGCCCCCTGTCGACAGTGGCAGCGAGAAGCGCGTCATCGGACTGGGACTTCTCGTTCTCGTCATGATCGTTGTCGCGATCTACGGCATTTATTTTTTCAGCTCAGGTGGTGGTGACGAATCGGCAACAGTCGATTCCACGACGATCAAAGCCAGCATCGAGGCGGGACGCTTCATCGACAGCACACAAGCCGCTCTCACCGACATTGAGATCGCACCGGTGGATACCGCGACGCTCCAGAAGGTCACGCCGCCTGATCCTGTCGAGGCGCGTCAGCGCGTGTTCGCGCGGGAGGACAGCCTTGTCCTCGAAGCATTCACGAACGCTCCCGTCTGGTTCTCCGTGAAGATGGACACGCTGCGTTCGGAGCGGGGGTCGCTGTCTTCCAACGAGCACCGCATCTGGAAAGCCCGGGATTATTTCGTGATCACGCTCGGCGATGCGGGCGCGGTGACCTTTTTCCTCAATGGCAAGGAAATCGGAACGCTGGGAGAAGAAGGCGCCGTGGTCAAAAATGTCACGCTCTCACGACAGCAGTTGAACGGCAACTGAGACCGTGCATGAGCGTCCCCTCTTCCGTCGAACGCCGCCACGATGAGATAGCCGAAGCGATCCGGCATCACGACTATCTCTACTACACGCTGGCACAGCCTGAAATTTCCGATCAGGATTACGACGCTCTCATGCGCGAGCTGGAGCGGATCGAGATCGAACATCCGTCACTTCGCACGGACGACTCGCCGACACAGCGCGTGGGCGGCGGGATCACACGCGAGTTCCCGACGGTGACGCACGATGTGCCGATGCTCAGTCTTACGAATACCTACAATGAGGATGATGTCCGGGATTTCCATCGGCGCGTCGTCGAGAGTCTCGGCGTCGACGCGGTCGACTACCATGCGGAACTGAAGATCGACGGTGTCGCGCTGGCGGTGCGGTATCGGGACGGTCTGTTCGAGCGCGCAGCGACCCGCGGCGACGGTATCCAGGGCGATGAAGTCAGCACGAATGCACGCACCATACGTTCTCTCCCGCTGCGTCTGCGGAAGGTCGCCGCGCTCCCGACGCTGATCGAGGCGCGTGGCGAAGTTGTCATGTATAAGGAGGATTTCATCCGGCTCAACGAGGACCGGGAGGCCGCCGGAGAAAAACTGTTTGCGAATCCGCGCAACTCCACCGCAGGCACGCTGAAGCTGCAGGATTCATCGATCGTCGCACAGCGCAATCTTCGTGTGTACATGTACAGCCTCATCGGCGATGTGCCGGGTGTCGCCAGTCAGTCCGACGCCATGGCCTATCTCAAGCGCGCCGGATTTCCCGTCAGTCCACATGCACGCGTCTGCGGGAGCATCGAGGAGGTGCTCGACTACTGGAGACACTGGCAGGAGCACCGCGACACGCTCCCCTTCGAGATCGACGGGGTGGTCGTGAAAGTGAATGACCTGGATCGACAGGCCTCGCTTGGCGCCGTTGCGAAAAGTCCGCGCTGGGCGATTGCATTCAAATTCGCCGCTCGTCAGACTACGACAGTGCTCGAGGACATCATCTTCCAGGTCGGGCGCATGGGAACCATCACCCCGGTCGCGATTCTCCGCCCTGTGCATCTCGCCGGATCGACCATCAGCCGGGCGACGCTGCACAACGAGGATTTCATCACGGATCTCGACCTCCGTATCGGCGATGTTGTGACGATCGAGAAAGGCGGAGACGTCATTCCGAAGGTTACGGCGGTGGATGTACTGCAGCGTCCCGCCGGTGCAGGGGCATTCCACTTCATCTCCGCATGTCCCGCCTGCGGCACGGCGCTTGTGCGTCCCCAGGGTGAGGCAGCGTGGTTCTGTGAGAACGTCGAGTGTCCCGCGCAGGTACGCGGCAGGATCGCGCATTTCGCTTCGCGGAACGCGATGGACATCGAGGGTCTCGGTGAAGCTGTCGTGGACGTGCTGGTCGATCAAGGATTCATTCACTCGTATGCGGATCTGTTCTCCCTCCACGCCCGCCGGGAGGAGTTGGTCCGGATAGAACGTTTCGGCGAGAAAAGCGTGTCCAACCTCCTCGACAGCATCGAGGCCTGCAAATCCCGTCCGTTCGATCGCGTACTGCACGGACTCGGCATCCGCTTCGTCGGACAGAGCGTCGCGCGCATTCTGGCCCGATGCTTCCGTTCCTTCGATGCCCTCGTCGCTGCGGAAGTGGAGCGGATCGCTGCCGTGGACGGCATCGGCCCGGGCATTGCCGCAAGCGTGTTTCGGTTCTTCCACGATCAGCGGACGCTCGAACTCGTCCATCGCCTCCGGGAGCACGGTGTGACGGCGGCGGTTGCCGACGAGCCATCCGTCCTCACCCTGCCGTTCTTCGCCGGAAAGTCATTCGTACTCACCGGCACGCTCCGGCGATACACGCGCGACCAGGCAAAGGAACTGATCGAACGTTTCGGCGGGAAGGTCACCGGCAGCGTGAGCAGGAAAACCGACATCGTGCTCGCCGGTACGGAAGCGGGCTCCAAGCTCGAGAAGGCGGCCGCGCTCGGTGTGACCGTGATCGACGAATCGGAATTCATCATGCAATTACCTGAATCATCGATAACATCAGAGGATGTGGTATGAAATTCACTATCGACAAGGAAAACGGACTCGCGATTTTCCATCTGCACGAGAGCAGGCTCGACTCCACCAATGCCGCCGAGGCGAAAAGCGAGTTCCTGATTCTCTGCCAATCCAGCATCGAGGTGCTGATTCTGGATTTCACCGAGGTCACGTTCTGCGACAGCAGCGGCTTGAGCGCAATCCTCCTCGCTGACCGCCAGCTTCGCGAGCGCGACGGTGGAATCATCGTCGTGGACAGCGTCGGCAAAGTGCGTTCGCTGTTCGAGATTGCGAAGCTCACGGATATCATTCCGCTTGTCACCACGATAGAGGAAGCGCGCGATCTGATCATCGAGGACTGAAAGCATCATCCATCGGGCGCGGTGCGAGCGTCATGCGGCACTGCGTCACATAACCGCATGAAATGACATTTACGATCCTCGACGCAAGCATCGTCGTCGTATACCTCGCGGGTATCGCCTTATTCGGCGTGCTGATGGGGGGAAAACAGAATTCCGCGCGTGATTATTTCGTAAGCGACCGCGCGGTCCCCTGGTGGGCGATCACGCTCGGAATCGTCGCGACCGAGACGAGCGCGCTGACCTTTCTCTCCGTGCCGGGCATCGCCTATGCCGGTTCGATGATCTTCCTCCAGCTGGCCTTCGGCTACATACTGGGACGCGTTGCCGTCGCCATATTTCTCATACCGCGTTATTTCGAAGGGGAGGTAAGCACGGCGTACACACTGCTCGAGAGGAAATTCAGTCCCGCGGTCCGTCGCGGCGCCTCGGGGGTATTCATGGTTACGAGGTTGTTCGCCGACGGCGTGCGGCTCTATACCACCGCCATTCCACTGGCCCTGCTTATGGACGGTTTCGGTCTTTTTCCGGGTGCGGACCCGGTCACGATCTATCTGATCGCGATGGGACTGCTCACCCTCCTCACGCTGGTCTACGTCTATTATGGGGGCATTCGCGCGGTGGTCTGGACCGATGTCGTCCAGTGGGCGGTGTATGTACTGGGCGCATTTATTTCTATCTATGTCCTCTTCGATCTCCTTCAGGATTCTCCGGCCAGGATACTCGGCACACTTGCCGAGCGAGGGAAGCTGCAGGTGTTCCGCTTGATTCCCGAAGGCGGGTGGCAGGCATTCTTCCAGGATCCGTACTCGTTGTGCGCAGGCGTCATTGGCGGCATGGTCCTGTCCATGGCGTCGCATGGCACCGATCAGCTCATCGTGCAGCGCGTCCTCGCCTCGGGATCGACGGCGCCCGCCCGCAAGGCGATGATCACGAGTGGTTTCGTCGTGCTCTTCCAGTTCTTCGCCTTCCTGCTCGTCGGAGCCCTGTTGTCGCTTCATTACGGCGGCAGCGAGCATACCGCCAACGATGTATTCGCCGTGTTCATACTGCATGAGCTTCCGGAAGGAATGACCGGATTGATCGTGGCCGGGATCCTTGCGGCAGCGATGTCGACACTGTCGAGCTCGATCAGTTCGCTCAGCTCGGCGACGATACTCGACATGGTAATCCCGCTGCGCAGGAACCCGCTCACCGATGCTGCTGCGCTCCGCCTCTCGCGCTGGATCGCCTTTGCATGGGCTGTCGTCCTTCTGCTCACGGCCGCCCTGTTCATCAATACCCCCGCGACGGTCGTCGAACTCGCGCTCAGTATCGCGTCATTCACGTATGGCGGACTGCTGGGACTCTTCGTCCTCGGCCTGCTGCCTGCAAGGATCCAGCCGTCCGCGGCCGCGATCGGATTCTTCTCAGGGATCGTCGGGAATGGTCTGGTCATCCTGCTCACTCCCCTGGCCTGGACCTGGTATACACTATCCGGCGCATTGATCACCGTAGCGGTTACGTTGATCATGCAGAAGCTTTCTGCCGGCCGTCCATCATTCTCCGGAGAAAATGCGTGACAGCACTTGACTGGTTCGTCATTGCCGCTTATTTCGCGCTCAGCATCGTCATCGGGCTATATTATGCCAAACGCGCAGGAAAGAATACTGAAGAATTTGTAAACACGCCCCTTGCCGTGACGGAGCTCGTAGCCACCAGCGGAATAGCCGGAAATTGGCTATGGTGGAACATGGCCATAGGCGGGATGGTGACGGTCTTTTTCTTCGCGCACCTGTGGCGCCGCGCAGGCATCATGACCGATCTGGAGTTTATCGAGATCCGATACTCCGGAAAGCCTGCGGCTTTCCTTCGTGGTTTCCGCGCATTGTATCTGGGCCTGTTCATGAACGCGATCATCATGGGCTGGGTCAATCTCGCGATGTCCAGCGTCATCGAGGGGATGTTCGGCATCCCGGCGGAACGTGTATTCTGGTACGTCGCGGCGGCGATGCTCTTCACCGCGGTGTACAGCTCGCTATCCGGATTGTGGGGCGTCGCGGTCACGGATGCCGTGCAATTCTTCATCGCAATGGCGGGATGCATTGTCCTCGCTGTCGTGGTCGTGAACGATCCCTCCATCGGCGGCCTCGACCAGCTGAAACACGCCCTGCCTCCGGATACTCTGCGCATGCTTCCTCGCATCACCTCTGCCGGCGACGGCGCGACGGGCGTGCTCGCGCTTTCGGCCGGCGCATTCTTCGCTTATGTCGGAGTGCAGTGGTGGTCTTCATGGTATCCGGGTGCCGAGCCCGGCGGCGGCGGATATGTCGCGCAGCGAATGATGAGCACGAAAAACGAGCGTCACTCGGTATTCTCGGTACTGTTGTTTCAGATCGCGTTCTTCTGCTTGCGGCCGTGGCCGTGGATTCTCGTGGCGCTGGCCTCCCTCGTGCTCTACCCGCAGCTTGCCGGCGCCGACGTGCGTCTTGGATACATCTATGCGATGAACGACTTTCTCGCTCCCGGATTGAAGGGCTTGCTCGTTGCCGCATTCTTCGCCGCATACATGTCGACGATCGCCACTCATCTGAACTGGGGTACTTCCTATCTCATCCACGATCTCTGGCGCCGCTTCGCAGCGAAGGATCGTAACGAACGGTATTACGTGTTCGTTTCGCGCGTAACGACCGTACTCCTGATGATCGTCTCGCTGCTCGTGACACAGATGCTCGAATCGATTGCCGGCACCTGGCAATTCATCCTTGAATGCGGGGCCGGACTCGGTCTCGTCCTGCTGCTGCGATGGTACTGGTGGCGTGTGAATGCATGGAGCGAAATCGCGGCTACGATCACGCCGGCCGTGGTGTACGCCGTTATCAGCATCGTCAACGCCGCCAGTCCGGAACCCGTGCTGGTCTTTCCCGAAAGCATGTTCCTGATCGTCGGCATCACAACGGCCATCTGGATCGTGCTGACCTTCCTTACGCGGCCGACCGACAGAGCCGTACTGGATGCGTTCTATCGCCGTGTACGTCCGGGCGGCTTCTGGGGGGCCGTCACACGCCGTCATCCGGACATCGTGCAATCGCGCCACTTTCTGCCACGTCTGGCGGGATGGTTCCTTGGCGTTCTTCTGATCTATTCCGTACTTTTCCTCCTGGGGTCGGTGTTCTTCGGCAGCGATACCGACATCGCACTCTGGGCGGCGATCGCCGTTATTTCCGCCCTGCTCCTGTGGCTGCTGCTGGTACGACTGGAGAGAAAAACCGGACATGATGCGATTATTTGAAACCAGGCGGTCGCGCCTTCAAAGGCTTCCCCGAGTGCGATGCCTCGCATGCGATCTTGACGGGACACTGCTGTCCAGCGATAACGCCATACCGCCGTCGGTCGTATCCGCCATCGAAGAAGCGCATGCCCGCGGTATCCGCATCGTGCTCGCCTCCGGCCGGACGGATGAATTCACGCGCCGCTACGCGCAGGCGATCGGCAGCATCGCACCATTGATCTCGCTCAACGGGGCGCTCGTCAAGGATGCAGACGGCCATGCCCTTGCCCAGAACACCATTCCGGACGGTGTCGCGGCAACAGCCGAGGAGATCAGCCTGCATCCCGATGCAGCCGGGCTTTCATGGTCCCTGTTCACGGCCGACGGCATCCTTTCACTCGATGAATCCCCGATACTCCCGCGATATCTCCGCTCCGATGCCGATGAGCCGAAACGCGTTCCGGACCTTCGTCCATACCACGATCTGGCGGTCCTCTTCTGTGCGGGGGGGCCCTATCGCGCGATACAGAAGCTCTCGGTGCCCCTCGCTTCCCGCTTCGGCAATCGCATCCGCCGGGCGATGTACGCGAGCGGCAGCGGCAAGGACCTGTATTACCTCGAAGTCTCCGGCAGCCGGGTGAATAAATCGAGCGGGCTTCAGAAAGTGATTCAGATGCTCGGCATCGACCGCAGGGAGACTGCGGCGATCGGCGACTACTCCAACGATATCGAAATGTGTAAATTTGCGGGTGTCTCGGCAGCCATGCGCAACGGAATCAAGGATCTCAAGGCTGTCACCGATTATGTCACCAGGCTGGATAACGATGAAGGCGGCGTCGCGGAATTTCTGAACATGATGGTTCAGGGCGGCTCCCGCTAACGGAAGCATACAATGTCTGATACTGAGAAACGTCACGGTCCGGCGAACAGGCTGCTCCATGCGCTGCAATATGGACTCCCTGCGCGTATTGCGCTCGGTATCGCGCTCGTCGTCTCGATAGCCATGCTCTTTCCAAAAGGGGCGGAAACGGAATATGAATACCGCGAGGGCGATATATGGGTCGACGATGATCTCATCGCTCCGTTCGGCTTCTCCATCTACCGTGATCCTGCAATCGTCGAGGAAGAGCAGCGCGTCGCGGTGGAACGCACACCGCTGAGCTTTGACCACCTGCCGTGGGTCAGGCAAGCGATGATCGATTCCGTCGTTCGCGCGTTCGGCTATCTGAAGTCATCATCCGATGCCATAAAGCGAAGGCTTCCCCAGCGGTACCGGCGCCAGGATCTCCTGTCCCTCGCCGACAGCATTGCCCGCAACGCCGCAAGCGATCCGGGTTTTCCTGCCCGTCTCACACAACGGTACTGGCGGTACTGGATCATCAACGCTGTGAACGGCGATATTGCCTCGACCTTGCCGGCATGGCGGGAAACGAGTCGCCTCGCGCTCGAACAGATCTACGGGCGTGGCTTTCTGGATCGGGAAAAATCCAGCTTCACGCAGCGGCTGCTCGCTGTCCGCGTCGACAGCACGACGGAAATCCGACGGGCTGTCAAGGACTATTACGATCATAATGACGTCGCGGCGGTATTGATGAAGAACTTCAACGCGAGATTCAAGGGAGATTCCTCCCGCGTCGATTTCTTCTTCAATCTCGTGTACCTGATGCTGCAGCCGGACGTGCGGTATAATAAGGCGCAGACGCAGTTCGCGATCCAGGCCGCGATGAACATCGTCATGCGCACCGACGGGATCGTGAAGGAGAACGAGCGCATCGTCAGCAGGCATGAACGCATCACGCCGCAGATAAAGGCCAAGCTCGACTCGTATGCGCGCGCGAAAGCAGATCGTACGGGTGACGTCAACCAGGTTCTGCAGTTCCTGGGCCGCGTCGGCCATACCATCGCCATCCTCTTCCTGCCCGTCATCTACTTCACGATGTTCAGGAAACGCATCATCGGCGACAATTCACGCCTGCTGCTGATCGGCGTGATCGTCCTCCTCATCGCCTTCCTCGCCTATCTCACGTTCACGCTGCCGGTCACCGGTCCCGTGCAGTATCTCATCGTCGTTCCAACCGCTGCCATGCTTCTGACGGTGATCTTCGATTCCCGTGTGGCTTTCTATTCGACGGTTTCGATCTCATTACTCGTCGGCGCCCTCCGCGGCAACGAGTACTCGATCATTCTGGCCTCGATGCTTGCCGGATCGCTGGCGATATACACCGTGCGCGACGTGAAGAACAGAACACAGATTTTCCGATCGCTGACGTATATCCTGCTCGGGTACGTCTTCGCGATCACGGTCAACGGCATGCAGCGCGCTCTGCCCTTCGGCGACATGGCGGAGGAGATGGCGTACGCCCTGGCGAACTCCGTCCTCTCCCCGGTATTCACTTTCGGGCTTCTGATCTTCTTCGAGCGCGTCTTCCGGATCACGACGGATCTGACGCTTCTGGAACTCTCCGATTTCAATCATCCGCTGCTGCGCGATCTCTCCGCCCGCGCGCCCGGCACTTTCCATCACAGCATCGTAATGGCGACGATCGCAGAAAACGCCGCCACTGCGATCGGGGCGAACGCCACGCTGGCGCGCGTCGGCGCGTATTATCACGATATCGGAAAGATGATGGAGCCGGACTATTTCGTCGAGAACCAGATCGGTAATCAGAACGTGCACGACGGACTCGAACCGCGGGACAGCGCGCGCAAGATCATCGACCATGTCGTGCGCGGCATCGAACTCGCGAAAGAACACAATCTCCCCGACCGCGTGATTGACTTCATTCCCGCACATCATGGAACGACGCTGGTTACGTACTTTTACGAGAAGCAGAAATCCCGAGGTACCGGGGAGCCGCGGAAGGAGGACTTCCAGTACAGCGGACCGAGGCCCTACTCGAAGGAAACCGGCATCGTCATGCTGGCTGATACTATCGAGGCTGCCACGCGCGCGATAGAAGAACCGACGATCGATAAAATCCGCGAACTGATTGACAAAATCGTTGCCAAACGTCTCGCCGACGGGGAGCTTGAGAACTGCGACCTGACCTTCCGCGAATTGACGATCGTCAAGCAGAGTTTTCTCAACATTCTCACAGGCATTCACCACAGCCGGATCAAATATCCCAGTGAAGAAGATGCCGCGGCTGCGAAGAAGATCGCCGATCGCACAGCGAAGCTCCTCAATCTCCCTTCGACCACGGATGCCCTGATGCAGCGGATGAAAAAGCTTGATTCGTTCTGACATGTCTCCAGCGCTGCGGCCTGCTCTCGTTGGATTCCGCAACTACCTGCGGCTGGAACGGGGCTTCTCCGAACACTCCGTCGAGGCGTATGCACTCGATCTCACGCGGTACACTGCATGGCTGGAATCGGAGAAGCACGTCGTCGACGTGGAAAACATCGGTCTGCGCGACATCACCGACTTTCTGCTGAACCTCAAGGAGACGGGATTCGCCGCCTCAAGCATGGCGCGCACGATCTCGTCGATCCGGCACTTCCATCGCTTCCTGGTCAGTGAGAGATTATGTTCGCACAATCCCTCGGATCAGCTCGATACCCCCACGCTCATCCGCCACCTCCCGCTCGTTCTCACACAGGATGAGATGCGGACCGTTCTCGAACAGCCCGATACGAGTCAGCCGTTGGGACTGCGCGACCGTGCGATTCTCGAAACGCTGTATGCAACAGGGATGCGGGTGAGCGAACTCACCTCGCTGACGCTCGAACAGCTCCTCTTCGAGGAGGGCCTTGTGCGCGTGTTCGGCAAGGGCAGCAAGGAACGGATCGTGCCCATCGGTACTCATGCGCTCCGCTGGTGCGACATGTATGTCCGCACCGTGCGCCCCCGGCTGCTGCAGCGCGGCAAGCCGCACCGCACGGTGTTCCTCAACAATCGCGGAGGACCGCTCAGTCGCATGAGTGTCCTGACGATCACAAAGAAATACGCCGCACTGGCCGGTATCGCCATGGATGTTCATCCCCACACTTTCCGGCACTCTTTCGCGACGCATCTTCTCGAGGGCGGTGCCGATTTGCGCGCAGTGCAGGAGATGCTCGGGCACGCGGACATAAGCACCACACAGATTTACACACATGTCGATCGCGACTACATCAAGGAAGTGCATCGCACATTCCACCCGCGATCCTGATCCGGAGGCAGCAGCATGTTCATCACTTTCGAAGGCATTGACTGTTCCGGCAAGTCGACGCAGATCGATCTCCTCATCAGAAGACTCCGGAACCAGCAGCGTCGCGTGCTGCTCGTGCGCGAACCCGGAGGAACGGAAATATCCGAACGCATCCGTGCCCTGCTCCTCGATGTACAGCACGGCGAGATGGACGCCAGCACCGAACTGCTCCTCTTCTCCGCGTCCCGCTCGCAGCTCGTGATCGAACGAATCCAACCCGCTCTCGAACGGGGCGACATCGTGATCGCCGACCGTTTTCACGACTCGACGACAGCGTATCAGGGATATGGACGCGGCATCGACATCGAGGCGATAAGGCACATCCATACGATAGCAACACACGGCCTGATTCCCGACATCAGTTTCTTCATGGATATATCGGTTCAGGAAAGTCTGAAGCGAAGATCCGCGCGCATGGGCAGCATCGACCGTATGGAAACCGCGGACACCGCCTTCTTCGAGCGTGTTCGCAAGGGGTATCTTCACATCGCATCGACCGCCCCTTCCCGATTCCGCATCATCGACGGGATGCGCCCGACGGAGCCGATTGCGGAGGAGATCTGGGGTTGGGTCGTATCATCGCTGTCGCCGTCCGCTGAACAGGAGGAATGAGCAATGCGCCATTATCTCTCCCGCTTTCTTCTCGCAATCCTGAGTGTCACTTTCCTGGGCATCACCGCTGCGGTCGATGACACCGTACAGCGCATGATCCGGGGGCATGAGTTGATCGCCGGAATCTATCAGAGAATTCTCAGCGAGTACGTGGAGGAGGTCTCCCCTGACGATCTCCTCAAAGCCGGGGTAAAGGGAATGCTCGACCGCACGGATCCGTACGCAGAGTTGATCGAGGAAAGGGAGAACAGCGATGTCGATATGCTCGCGCGGGGAAGCTACAGCGGACTCGGCATCAAGGTGCGAAAGCTCAACGGCCGGCATATCGTGAGCTACATCTACGATGAAATTCGACCGCTGACAAATCTCCGTCTCGGCGATGTGCTGCTTCGCATCGACAGCGTGGATCTGAGAACCACGGACATCGATGAATTGCGGCCGCTGCTGCGGGGTCAAGCGGGTACCAGCGTCCGTCTCCTGATTCAACGTCCGGGCGTCAGCGATTCCTTGCAGCTGACGGCCCTCCGTCGAAGCGTCTCGATCGTTCCCCTGCCGTATCAGGCCGTCCTCGAAGACGGAATATTCTATATGAAGCTCACGCGCTTCACGCGAAGCTCCGTGGATTCCGTGCGGGTCGCGCTCCGACGAATCTACCAGCACGGAGGGATCCGCGGGATCATCATCGACGTGCGCGACAATCCCGGTGGGTTGCTCGAGTCCGCCGTTGCACTCGTCAGCCAATTCGTGAAGCCTGGCACGCCGATCGTTGCCATGAAAGGCCGGCAACCCGCGTATGCGCGGAATTACGTGGCGCAGTCCGAGCCGATCGACGTCGACGTTCCTCTCGCGGTTCTGGTCAATGAACAGAGCGCCAGCGCTTCCGAGATCGTCGCCGGCGCTCTGCAGGATCTCGATCGCGCGGTGATCATCGGTCAGCGCACATTCGGGAAGGGGCTCGTACAGACTCTCATTCCACTCAGCCACGATGCCTTTCTGAAGCTGACCACGTCACGATACTACATCCCTTCCGGCCGCTGCATCCAGCGCGTCAGCTACGCGGAGGGAAAGGCGAAGCGGCTCTCAGGGGAAGAATACGAGGCCCCGGTATTCCGCACACTGCGGCTCTCGCGCCCGATGCGTGAATCGAATGGAATCGTTCCGGATGTCTCCATCAGGAAAGACTCCCTCTCGCCCTTTCTCGCCTGCCTCGAGCGACAGGAAGCGACGTTCTCCTTCGTCGCGCTCTATATCAACCAGCACAATCCACGCCGGCTGCCTGACATCGACAGACGGATGCGCGAAATGTTCAAACGATACGCGGATTCCATCGCGGTATGCGAGGAGAATCCACTCTCTGACGCCCTACGGACGCTGAAGGACGAAGCCGTCAGCCAGCGCCTGCACAGTCAGGGGATGGGACACATCCGCGACCTGGAAACGGAGATCGGAAAGCTGCATGCAGCGCAGTTCGATCGGCATTGGGGGAAACTGCGTGATCGACTGCTGGATGAGTTCCGCTTCCAGCTGCTCGGCGAGCACGAACAGCTGCGGAGTTCAATCGCGGACGACACCGCGGTAGCCAAGGCGGTCAGTCTACTCAAGGATTCAGACGGCTGGGAAGCGGCTCTGCTCGGGAGCCGGACGCACTGACTGCGCGGAACGCGATCAGGTAAAAACAACGCCGTGACAATCATGTCACGGCGTTGCAGACTGTCAGGAGTCAGCCGGGCTGCTGGCCTGTCCGACCATCATACTCCAAACGAGGAACCGCAGCCGCAGGTGCGTACTGCATTGGGATTGTTGAAGACGAATCCGCGGCCGCTCAATCCGTCCGAGTAATCAAGCTCGGTACCGCCAAGATAGAAGAGGCTCTTGGCATCCACCACGAGTTTGACACCATTGATCTCGAATGATTCGTCATTCTCATGGATCTCGCCGTCGAAGCCGAGCGAATAGCTCAAGCCCGAGCAGCCGCCGCCCTTGACGCCGATCCTGAGGAGATAATTCTCCGGAATGCTGTTTTCACTGCGAATCGTCGCCACTTCCTTCGCGGCTTTATCCGTGATCGTGATTTCGCCTACTGTTTCTGCTATGTGCTCGGACATGAATGCTCCAGTATGATCTTGAATAACATCTATGGGAATAACTAGTCGGAATTTCCAGTGTCGTGCATGTCCGGCAGCGCGGGCAAGTCGACCCCGCTGCCTGCCCGCCCGGCCTGACGCGAGCATCGGAGATCAGGCTGAGACGGATTCCTGTCCGGTTTCCGCCGTCACCGTCTCCTTCTTCGCCGGTTCGAGCCGGTATTCCGGCATCTGAAGGATGTAGGAATGATGTCGGAACGGTACGATCAGGCCACGTTTTTCCAGGTCGGCCAGAAAATCGGCGGCGAGCGCGTCAACCTCCAGCATCACGATATCGCGGTGTTCGCTCTCGCGCACGAAATCCCGGATCGCCGTCTGCACGTCACGGGTGAAGAGGTTGCTCTTGTGATACACCGGGATGTTCCGCTTTCGCATGAAGTCAAAGACCTCTTTCTCATGGCCGACGAACGACGTCATATTGGGGACTCCTGTCGATGATGGATTTCGTTCCGTCACTGCGATAACAAATTTCGGGGAGGTCGCGGTTCTGTCATCCGCTCCGCGGTGACATTGTTTGCCACAGCCAATTTACGTATTTTTTTGATCTTGGAACATTTGAAACATATGCTTCGACTCGCGGTATTCGCATCAGGACGGGGTTCAAACCTTCGATCCATTCACAGGGCCATCAAAGAGCAGCGGCTGTCCGCCGAGATCGTCGGTGTCGTCAGCAATCTGAACGATGCGCCTGCTCTGGTCTTCGCCGCGGACGAGGGCATTCCGGTCCACTCTATCCAGGATTTCGGACCCGAGGAAAAGGGAGCATCGATGCTCGGTTTCCTGCGGAGGCAGGGAGCCGATTTCATCGCGCTTGCAGGATACATGAAACTGATCCCGGCGGACGTGGTTACCATGTTCAAACATCGCATGCTGAATATCCATCCCGCGTTGCTGCCCGCATTCGGAGGCAGGGGCATGTATGGCCACCACGTACACGACGCGGTGCTGGCCGCGGGCGTCAAAGTATCCGGTGCGACCGTGCACCTCGTGGATGAAGCGTACGACCGCGGTCCGATCGTCATGCAGCGTTGTGTGCCCGTGCTCGACGAAGATACTGCGGATTCCCTCGCGGCACGCGTGCTCGAAGTGGAACATGCAATCTATCCGGACGCGCTGCAGCTGTTCGCGGAGCAGCGCGTTTCGGTGATCGAAAACAGGGTTTTCATTCGCAGGTAGAGGAATAATGCAGAAAGTGCGTCGCGCCCTCCTCAGCGTCTATGACAAGACCGGCATCGTGGAACTCGCCCGGGTACTCGTCGACTGCGGAGTCGCGCTCATTTCGACCGGTGGGACCTATTCAGTGCTTCAGAAGGCCGGACTCCCGGTCACAGCGGTGCAGGATGTGACCGGCTTCCCCGAAATGCTCGACGGCCGGGTCAAAACGCTCCATCCGCTGATTCACGGTGGACTGCTCGCGCGCAGGGAACTGGATTCCCACATGCGGCAGATCGCCGAGCACGGCATTGAATTGATCGATATGCTGGTCATCAACCTGTATCCCTTCGAGCAGACAGTGGCAGCAGGAGCGACGTTTGGAGAATGCATCGAGCAGATCGACATCGGGGGACCCGCGATGCTTCGCTCGGCATCGAAGAATCATGAATCCGTGACCGTCGTCTGCGACCCCGCTGACTATGACGAAGTGACGCGCGAATTAAAGGGAAGCGGATGCACATCTCCCGAAATGCGGCGCAGGCTCGCCGCCAAGGTATTCGCCGTGACGGCCCGCTATGATCATGCGATCGCGACATGGTTGGAGGAACAATCCGGAACACGTCCGGCGATTCCGGACCAGCTTCTCATCTCTGCTCCGATGACCCAGCGGCTTCGCTACGGAGAGAACCCGCATCAGCCCGCCGCGCTCTACGGTTCGTTCCCCGACGCCTTCGAGAAGCTGCACGGCAAGGAGCTTTCGTACAACAACATCGTCGATATCGACGCAGCCGCCTCTCTGATCGAGGAATTCGCCTCTCCCGCCGTCGCGATCGTCAAGCATACCAATCCCTGCGGATGCGCAGTCGATGAGAATCTCCTCGATGCGTATGTCGCGGCGCTGGCCACGGATCCGGCCTCGGCATATGGCGGAATCATCGCATTCAATCGCGAGATCGATGTGGCGCTGGCTGAAAAACTGAACACGACGTTCTCGGAGGTCATCATCGCCCCGGCATTCTCCGATGATGCAATGGATATCCTGCGCCGGAAACGCGACCGGCGGCTGATCCGCCTGCTTCCCGGGGGCGGCGGAGCCACGCGCCCGCAGGTGAAATCGGTCAGAAATGGTTATCTTTGCCAGATTGCCGATACGAGCGCAGTCGACAGCGGTGCGTGGAAGGTTGTGACCCGTCGTACACCGACGGACGAGGAATTGCGCGCATTGCGATTCGCGTGGACCGTCGTCAAGCATGTGAAGTCGAACGCCGTCGTGTACACGAACGCCCGTCAGACCCTCGGTATCGGCGCCGGGCAGATGTCACGCGTCGATTCAAGCGCAATCGCCACGATGAAAGCGGCCAACGCTTCCCTCTCGCTCGCCGGGTCGGTGGTTGCATCCGATGCGTTTTTCCCATTCGCTGACGGTTTGCTCGAGGCCGCACAGGCCGGCGCCACTGCCGTCATTCAGCCCGGAGGATCGGTCCGCGATGAAGAAGTCATCGCCGCCGCTGACGATCACGATCTGGCCATGATTTTTACCGGAATACGACATTTCAAGCACTGAATTCAGAAAAACTCCCATGGGCATATTCAGTCTTTTCAGCAACGATCTCGCAATCGATCTCGGAACCGCCAACACCCTGATATGGGTGAAGAGCAAAGGCGTCGTCCTCAGTGAACCATCGATCGTGGCGTTCGACAAGAACACGAAAAAGATCATCGCAATCGGCAACGATGCGCGGGAAATGCAGGGCAAGACCCATCGTGACCTGCAGGTCGTCAGGCCGATGCGCGACGGCGTGATTGCCGACTTCGAGATCGCCGAGGGAATGCTGCGCGCGTTCATCAAGAAGATCATGAACAGCTGGGTTCCCAGCCGACGCATCGTGATATCCGTCCCGAGCGGAATCACCGAGGTGGAAAAGCGCGCCGTCCGCGACAGCGGCGAGCACGCCGGAGCAAAGGAAGTCTATCTGGTTGCGGAACCGATGGCGGCGGCAATCGGCATCGGCCTGTCTGTCGACGCGCCTGTCGGCGATATGATCATCGATATCGGCGGCGGAACGACGGAAATCGCTGTGATCGCTCTCTCGGGCATCGTGCAGGAGGAATCAATCCGCATCGCGGGCGACGAACTCAACAATGCCATCATGCAGCATTTCAAAAAGACGCACAATCTGCTCATCGGAGAGCGTACGGCAGAGATCATCAAATGCGAGGTCGGCAGCGCGGTGCCCCTCAAGCAGGAGCTTGTGGTGCGCGTCAAGGGCCGCGACCTGATTGGAGGACTCCCGACCACGGTCGAGGCCTCGAGCGTCGAGATTCGCGAAGCTCTCGCGGAGCCGATCAGCACGATCGTCGATGCCATCAAGGTCACCCTCGAACGCACACCTCCGGAACTGGCCGCGGACATCCTCGATCGCGGCATCATGCTGACCGGCGGAGGCGCGCTGCTGAAAGGTCTCGATGCACTCATCCGGAAAGAAACCAATCTCCCCGTGCATGTCGCGGAGGATCCCCTGACCGCGGTCGTGCGCGGGACAGGCGCGATCATGGAGAACCTGCACTATTACAGCAAGGTCATTCTCAAAGGGAAAAAGTACTGAGTCAGGAAACGGCGAGTGATGTGCAGTGCAAACACTAATCGCATTCATACGCGCCTTCCGCGAATACATCACGCTCACGGTTCTTGCCGGACTGTCGGTGGTGATGATCTCCAACAGCGATAGCAGACCGGTTCAGGTCCTGCGATCCTTCTCCCTCTTCTCGCTTGCCGCGCTTCAATCATCCTCGAACTGGGTCGCGACTGTCTTCTCGTCCGATCAGGATGCGGAAACGTTGCGCGACGTCAATGTCGCACTGATGGAAGAAGTGATGCAGCTCCGCCGACTGCGGCAGGAGAACATGGAACTGCGCAGGAAAATCGGGTTTCGCGACCGGAGCAACTGGCCTCTGGTTCCTGCAGAAATCGTCGGGAAAAATCTCGCGCTCGGTCAGAACATGATCACGCTTGACGTCGGCGAACAGGACAGCGTTTCCGTCAACATGCCCGTGGTGAATGAGGAAGGGCTCGTGGGAAAGATCGTGGCAACCAGCGACGGATACAGCATCGCCATGCTTGCACTGCACAGGGACTTCCGCGCTACTGCAAAAATCAAGCGTTCCAGGATCGATGGCATCCTGGCCTGGAGAGAGGGCGAGAACCTCGTCCTCCAGAATGTATGGAAAACCGCGGACGCGGTGCCCGGGGATACCGTGGTGACGTCCGAATACAGCAACGTCTTTCCGCCGGAAATCATGATCGGCGTCATCCGAAGGATAGGTCCTGGAGAAGGCGGGCTCTTCAGCAGGATCGATGTGGAACCGCGCGTGGATTTCGCTTCGCTCGAGCGTGTGTTCGTCGTGCGGTACCGCAGGGAGCCGATTCGCGCGAGGCTGGAGGATCGTGTCTACGAGAAAGCCGGAGAGCCGCAATGACACTGAAGCTGCGCCGCGCCCTGTTCAGCCTGGGAATGCTGCTGGTTCTCGCGATCGTGCAGGTGGTCGTGGTCCCTCTCATCAGCATCAATGATGTCATACCGTCGGTGCTGCTGATCGGCACCGTCTTCATCAGTCTCCGGGAAGGACAGATGACGGCGATGCTTACGGCCTTCCCCGCCGGGCTCCTGGCGGATGCCTATTCATCCGCACTCGTGGGAATTTCCCCGCTCGGATTGACAGTGGCTGCGTTCGCAGCTGGTTTTTTTTACGATGAGGAGAAGGCTGCTGCGCAGCTGCACAGTCCCCGTGCAGTGATCATCGTGTTTTTCTCCGCGATCCTGTATCACCTCGTCACAGTCCTCGCGTATTTCCAGAGCCTGAACATCGATCTGCTCCAGATGATGGCGTTGCACGTCTTCGGGGCATCGGTGTACACCACGATTCTGTCGACCATCCCCGTCCTGCTTCTCGCGCGCAGGATCTCGCGGTTACAAGTGTAGTGAGATTGAACGAATGAAAAGCAGTTCCTTCGCAAGCAGAAAACGCACATACACGCTCGCGGCGGTTTTCATCATCCTCCTCGCAATTCTGATC
>CAZWNO010000003.1:0-12863 GCA_964635845.1 uncultured Chromatiales bacterium | reverse complement strand
CATCCGTCTCTACGAACTGCAGTTCGTACAATTCGATACCTTCCGGTCACAGGCGGAGACGAACTCGATCCGCCAGCTCGCAAAAGATCCGCTCCGGGGTTTGATGTATGACCGGAACGGAAAGCTGCTCGTGGACAACAATCCGAGCTACACGCTGACGGTCACTCCCTTCGAGTTCCGATGGCACACTCTCCCCCTTCTCAAGCGCCTGTTTGATATCGATACGAACCTCGTGCGGTACCGTGTCAGCCGCGCCGGGATCAGCTCTTTCGAGCCGGTCAAGATCGCTCGCGACCTGAGTTTCTCCCAGCTTTCGCTGTTGGAAGAGTATCGGACCCTTCTCCCCGGTGTGAATTACACGATCGAATCCCGGCGCATCTACCATATCAAACCGCGTCTCGCGCATCTTCTCGGATACACGAAGGAGATCTCCCCCCGCCTGCTGAAGACGCTCGGGACCTACTATCGGCCAGGCGACATGGTGGGTTTCAGCGGCATCGAGGCGTATTACGAGAACGTGCTGCGCGGGAAGAAAGGGTACGGCTATCATGCCGTCGACGCCATGGGGAAAGTGATCGAGAGCTTCGATCATGGCCGGGCCGATATACCCGCGGAAGAAGGCAGTGATCTCGTGCTCACGGTCGATATGGATCTCCAGCTTTACGGGGAGAATCTCATGCGCGGCAGAAGGGGTGCGATCGTTGCCCTCGACCCCGGCAATGGTGAAGTGCTCGCGTTCGTGAGCGCACCGGACTACGATCTGCGTGATTTCAGCGGTCGCATTCCTATTGACGTGTGGAAGAGCCTTCGCGAAAATCCCAACTCGCCGATGTTCAACCGCTGCTCGATGGCCGCCTACCCACCCGGATCGACATTCAAAATGCTCGTCGCCGTCGCCGCGCTGCAGGAAGGAATCATCGACATCGACACGCGCATCAGCTGTCCCGGTTCGTATATGCTCGCAGGGCAGGAATTCGGATGTCACGGGGCGCACGGGGACATCAATGTCGTAAGCGCCATCGAACATTCGTGCAACGTCTTCTTCTACAAGCTGATCTTCAAACTCGGATTCGCAAATCTCCAGAAATACGGGCGCTTGTTCCATATCGGCAGCCCCACGGGAATGGATATCAGCGATGAGAATCCCGGCCTTCTTCCCTCGGAAGAATACTATGACAAGCGCTATGGTTCACGCTGGAACATCGGCTATCTCGTGAACCTTGGAATCGGCCAGGGAGAGATCAACACGACACCGATACAGATGGCAGCCTACACGGCGGTGCTCGCGAACGGTGGTACCTACTACCGACCCCACGCCGTGCGCGAGATCAAGGATCGGGTCACGGGCAAGAAGACCAGGATCGATCCCCAGGCGCGGCGCCTTCCGCTCTCGAGCAATGCCGTCTCCATCATACAGCGAGGGATGTACCGCGTCGTCAACGGATCGGGCACCGGATACGCCGCACGCGTGGCGGGTGTTCGAGTCGCCGGCAAAACCGGCACGGCGCAGAATCCGCCGAATCCCGATCACGCATGGTTCGTCGGATATGCGCCCTTCGACAATCCGCGCATCGCCGTAGCGGTCATCGTCGAGAACGGCGGATTCGGAGGCACTACCGCGGCACCAATCGCCGGCGCGATGATCCGAAGATACCTCTACGGTGCGGGCGCAGCGAATGGCGAAAGGCAGACCGAAGCCGCTCCCGAAGTGACGATCCCCGTCGTCCCGGTAGAAGACGCCGCCGTGGAGGATTGATGATCCGTACAACGACATTCAGCCTGAAGAAACTCGATCTCGTCATCCTGCTGCCCGTCCTCCTGCTGGTGGCCGCAGGGCTGCTGTCCATCTTCAGCGCCACGCATAACGCAGCGATCTTCGTCAAATTTCAAAAACAGGTCTTCTGGTCCATACTTGGACTGATGCTGATGATCCTCGTCCTCTTCGCCCCTCCGAGGTTCTATCACTACATCGCATACATCTCCTATGCCGTTGCGATCGCCATGCTCGTTCTCGTCCTTCTCGTGGGGAAAACCATCGCCGGCAATGCCGGTTGGTTCGGAATCGGCGGGTACGGCATACAGCCATCGGAATTCGCCAAGGTGACGACCGTGCTCGCACTTGCGCGCTTCCTTTCCGACAGCACGACCAGCATGAGCACGTTCCGCGATCTCTCGAAGGCCATCGCAATCGTCGGACTGCCGTGGCTGCTCATACTGCTTCAGCCGGATTTCGGAACCGGTCTCGTGTATTGGGCATTCTTCCTCGCCATGATTTTCTGGGCCGGAGCGGAGATGGTGCTCCTGCTCACCCTCCTCTCCCCCGTCCTGATCGCAGTGCTTTCCATTGTCGGCCTCTGGTACTTTCTCGCCGCCGCATTCGTCGTCTCCATTGTATTCTATGTCATGAAACGCAACCTCGGTGTCGCGCTCATGTTCCTCTCTCTCAACCTGACGATCGGCTTTGGTGTGCAGTACACGTACAATCACCTGCCCGAATATCAGAAAGACCGCATCGCGGTCTTCTTCGATCCCACGGAAGCACCACTCAGTGCCGGCTGGAATGTCATTCAGTCGAAGGTCGCCATCGGTTCGGGAGGGATGACCGGCCGCGGCTATCTGCAGGGCTCCCAGACGCAGCTCCGCTTCGTCCCCGAGCAGTGGACCGACTTCATCTTCTGTGTCCCCGCGGAAGAATTCGGCTTCATCGGCGGTCTGTTCATCCTCCTGCTCTTTACGCTCATCATGTTCCGCGGACTCCGTATGGCACGGACTCTCGAGTTCCGCTTTTCTAGCCTGGTGGCGATCGGTATCACTGCCATTCTCCTCTTTCACGTCTTCATCAACATCGGCATGACACTGGGGCTGCTCCCCGTGATCGGGATCCCGCTCCCCTTCATGAGCTACGGGGGATCGTTCTTTCTCACGTGCATGATCGCGGTCGGGATACTCCTTCACGCATGGATGACGAGGGATGCGTTCCTCTGATGTCGCGGGGAGTGAGCCTCCGGGAGGCTGCCCCTCCGGGAAGGATCGACGGCGGAACATTACGGGCTTGTGTATCCTGTTTCCCTTTGGTAAGTTTACAATGATATGGCGAACGGGGAATTTGTTAATTCGGAACCGCCGATCTCTTTCCGCTGCATCCGCGATCCCGCGTTTGGTAATTCGACGCTTGAATCATGGCCCACTACCTTCACAGCACACATAGGATATCTCAGCCGTCTGTACGCATGCGGCTACTGGAGCAATCAACATGCAAGAACAACCAATCTCTCTCAAAGACCTCGAAAGCGACATTCCAATGACTCCGCAGTCGGACTTACGGATCGAATTCGTCGGTCTCGTCGGCGGAGGCGTCATGGGCCGCGGTCTCGCACAGACTCTGTCCGCCCAGGGCCTGAACGTCCTGATTATCGAAAAGAATGAAGAGCGTGTCGCCGCATGTCTCGAGGGACTGGCCGAAAACATGGATCGTGAGATTCAGCGATGGGGCATGACAATCAGCGAGAAGCGCGCCCTCCTGAGCCGGATCAAGGTCAGCATCGAGATCAATGAAGTCGCGGCCACGGATTTCGTCATGGAGGTGGTCGATGAACAGTTCGAATTGAAGCAGGAGCTGCTGATCAAATTGGATAAGATCTGTCCGAAAACGACGATCATCGCCTCGAATACTTCGACACTCAGCCTGACGAAGATCGCGAAACCGGTGCAGTCTCCCGACCGCATCATCGGGCTTCATTTCGCTAATCCCGTCCCGAAAACGCCTCTGTGCGAAATCGTGCGCGCGTTCCAGACGAGCGACGATACCTTCAAACGCACGAGAGAGTTCATCCGGAGCATCGGGAAGACGACCGTGGAGGTCTACGAGTATCCCGGATTCATCACCACCCGTGTGATCCTCCCCATGCTCAACGAGGCCATGAACGTTCTGATGGAAGGCGTTGCTTCAGCCGAGGATATAGACACTGCCATGTGTCTCGCCTATAATATGCCCATGGGCCCGCTCGAACTGGCGGACTCCATGGGACTCGAAGAATTGCTTGCCTGGATGGAATCCATGTTCCGGGTACTCGGTGATTCGCAATACCGCCCCTGTCCCCTTCTGCGCCGCAAGGTACGCGAACAGATGTACGGGAAGAAAAGCGGAGAAGGGTTCTTCCGCTACGATGATTCTGGTAAACGGATCACAGAGAATTAAGGACAGGAGAGTACTATCATGATGAACATTCTCGTCGTCAATTGCGGAAGTTCTTCCATCAAATATCAATTCATCGAGGCCGAGACCAACACGAGACTCGCCAAGGGAATCGTCGAGCGCATCGGCATGAGCGGTGCCCTGCTCACAAACACACGCCATGACAATGACACCATCAAGCTCACCGGCGAGATACTCGACCATGGCATGGCGATCGAATACGTGCTCGCCGTGCTGCTGAGCAAGAATCACGGCGTGATCAGGGAAAAATCGGAGATCCACGCCGTCGGACATCGGGTCGTGCATGGCGCCGAGGATTTCGCGGGATCGGTGCTGATTACCGACGCAGTGCTTCAGTCGCTTCGTGACAACGTGGAACTCGCACCGCTGCACAATCCGCACAACATCCGTGGAATCGTCGCCTGCAAGCAGCACCTGCCGGATGTTCCGCAAGTCGGCGTGTTCGACACGGCATTTCACCAGTCCATGGAGCCGGGCGCGTTCCTCTACGGTATTCCGTACGTGTTCTACCGCAAATACAAGATCCGCCGCTATGGTTTCCATGGCACGTCGCATTTCTTCGTCTCCAACCGCATGGCGGAGATGCTTGGTAAACCCATACAGGACCTGAATATCATCACCTGCCATCTCGGCAACGGATGCAGCATGACTGCGGTGCAACATGGCCAGTCGGTCGATACAACAATGGGCTTCACACCGCTCGAGGGGCTCATCATGGGGACCCGCAGCGGTGATCTCGATCCGCAGCTCATTCTCTACATCATGGGGAAAGAAGGTCTGTCACTTGCCGAAGCGACGACGCTGCTCAACAAGCACAGCGGTTTGATGGGTATCTCCGGCGTGAGCAGCGATATGCGCGAGATCGAACAGGAAAGCGACAACGGCAACGAGCGCGCCAGGATCGCGTTCAACATGTTCTGTTATCGCGTGACGAAATACATCGGAGCCTATGCCGCTGCGATGGGTGGAGTGGACGCCATCGTCTTCACCGGCGGCATCGGAGAAAACAGTATCAAAGTCCGTGAACATGTATGCGGCCATCTGGCGTTTCTCGGTGTAGATTTCGATCCTGAACGGAACAGCAGCGGTCCCAAGGAACGCATCATCACCAAGGACGGATCGCGTACGGTCGTCAGCCTCATTCCGACGAACGAGGAGCTTGTGATCGCCCTCGACACCATGGCGATCGTCAAGGGCGAGATTCCTCCGTCGATGCGCAATATGAAGAAGAACAGCGTACACGTTCCGGCCTGACAGAGACGCCGCAGCAATATGGGACGCACGACCTCTGCCCCTGAGCAGTATCTCTATCCGGCACTTCTCGCGCGTCCCATACGCTCCATCCTTGTCATCAAGCCCCGGGCGATCGGAGATGTGCTGCTCAGCACCGTCGTGCTGCCGAATCTGCGTTATGCCTTTCGGGATGCATCCATCTCCTTTCTCACGGAAAAGCCGGCGGCGGAAATCATCCTGGATAATCCGTATGTCGACACGCCGATCATCTTCGACCCGTCGACGGAAAGTTACTTCGGTTTGCTGATGCGGATGCGGCGGGCCCGGTTCGACCTCGTGTTCGACCTCTTCTGCAATCCTCGTTCCGCACAGATGACTTTCGCGACACGGGCAACGATCCGTGTCGGATATCCCTTCCGCGGCCGCGCATGGGCGTACAACGTGCATGTCCGGACGCGCGCTGACCGGGTTCACAACACCGAATTCAACCTCGATGCGCTCGCCCACCTCCGCATACCGATCAGTGAGCGGCGCCTGTGTTTTCCATTGCCGCAGAGCCGGCTCACCCAATTCTCCGAGACTGCCCGCGGCATGCGGGAGAGAAGCGGTCCCCTGATCGCGTTGAATTCCAGCGGGACCTGGGTGACGAAACGCTGGGGGTTGAAGCAGTTCGCTCAGCTCGGGGATTTGCTCGTCGAACGCCTCGATGCGAATGTGCTGCTGCTCTGGGGTCCCGGCGAAGAACAGGACGTTGCGGAGATCCAGCGCAGCATGCGCAATCGAAGTCATATCGCTCCGCCCACGAGTATCGGGGAGCTCGGCGCGCTCCTCGCGCAGTGCGATTTTACAGTCAGCAACGACTCAGGCCCCATGCACATCTCCGCGGCCGTGCAGACGCCCACGCTCGGAATCTTCGGTCCGACGAATCCGGAGCTGCAGGGTCCTTTTCACAGTGGCAGTGCGTGGATTCGACTCGATGGACTCGACTGTCTCGGCTGCAACCTCACCCAATGCCGCATCGGAAATGTCTGTATGCGTGATCTGCGCGCGGAGACGGTATTCGACGCCTTCGTGAAATTGATGGAGAAAAACAGATGAAAATTCAGCCGAGCATGCAGCCGCTCTCCGGTCCTGGAGGCATCCGCACCGTCCTCCTCTTCTGTTCGCTGCTGGTATGTGGTATCGTCGCGTGCGATGATGCCGCGTCTCCGGATATCCCCCCGAGCATCACGATAACCCAGCCAGCCGACAGTCAGGTCGTGCGCGGCAGCGTCCTGCGCATCCTGACCGAGACCTCATCGCAGTGCGGATGCAACGCTCACGTGGAGTTCTGGATCGACGGTGTACACCAGTACTCCCACTATCAGCCGTTTTACTACTACGATTGGGATATTCGCGGACTCACCGGCGAGCATATCGTGCGTGCCACGCTCGTGGTGAAGGATCGAGGCGAAGCGAGCGATTCAGTGCGTGTCTTCATCGAACCCTAGCGCGTTCGCGCCGAGTCGTCGGCAAGGCTCACTCCACTACCCGTACCTCGGTTCCCATCCCCTGGATGAGCGGGACGATTTTTTCCGCGGCTCCAAGAATGACCGTCTGCCGGTTTTCCGGCGCGAAGACTTTTCTCGAGATGCGCAGGATGTCTTCGTTGTCCACTGCCCGGATGCTTTCGGCGAAGCGGAATGCCCGGTCTACCGGGATACCGTACACAACCGCTTCCTTGAGCAGGCTCTGCAGACTCCGATTGGAAGCGAACGTCAGGGCTTCGTCGGCGAGCATCCTCTGACGGGCATCCGACAACTCCGCGACGCTCACTCCTTCACGGGTGAGCCTTTCGATCGTTTCCCGGATTCGCAGCAGCACGCTGTCCGTGAGCATGGGAGATGCGGATCCTGAAATCATGAAATAACTGCAATCTCGCGAGAATGCGATGGCCGAGGAAAAGTTCGGCGAAAGCATATGCTCACTCCATAGTGCACGCCGGAGCATTGACTGCGGACTGCCGCCGAAAATGTCACTGAGGATCATGAGTGAGGCGAAATCCTCGTCATTGCGAAGCACGCCTCTTCCGCCGATTCGAAAATACGCCAGGCCGCTGTGGGTCGCGCTGTCGGCGAGAACCGTGACGGACGGTCCGGACGTGACCTCTCCAGGAGCGGGCATCGCGCCTTCCTCTCCGTTGGTCCACTTGCCGAAAGCCTCGCGCAGGGCGGTTTTCACAAAATCATAATCGAGATTACCGGTGATGATCACCGTGGTCCTCCTCGGGTGATACCAGGAGGCGTGATACTTCCGGACGCTCTCGATCGACAGCGACTGCACCTCCTCCGGAGCAGGCTGAAGCGGACGGGAGATCGCACTGCCTGCACCGCACAATCCCTGAATGGCGGTCATCGTCGCACGTTCGCCGCTCGATATGTTGCGGTGGAGACGCACCGACGCATCGCGCTGAAGCAGCTGAAGGGCTTGCTGAGGAAATACCGGACTAGTAACGCTTCCGGCAAGCAGTCCGAGTGTCGCGGAAAAGTTCTTCGTCAGCGTCTTCGCATACAACTGCGCATAGTCGTAATGCACATAGGGTATGATCACGCTGCCGAGTTCAGCGATATAATTGCCGATCATCTCCCCGGTACGGTCCTTGTTTCCGGCCATCAGCAGTTGGCTCACGCAATACGCCGCGCCATGCTCATCGGACTGTTCCAGCGCGATGCCCGCATCGACGATCACGTTGATTTCGGCGAGCGGAAGATCGTTCACGCGGGTGAACATGATCCGCATTCCGTTCGGCAATGAGTCGAGCATGACATGCGGTATGCGCTGCTGCAGCGATCCGGATGCGGCCGGGATTCCACCTGTCTTCTTCTGTGACAGCGCATTATGGGGCGCGATGCACGCTCCCGCCAGAAGCATGATTCCGATGGCGTATGCCTTGATACCGAAGAGCGGCAGGTGCATTCTCATTCCTTCTCTACGTCGACGTTGCTGATTTGGACTTCCAGAAACTGATCACTGTCCTGCACTCCCTTGACGAGATGCGGACCCTGTTCATTGACACTCATGCGAAAATTGTTGGTGACATCTCCGGGTTTCACGACGGTGACATCATATTTACCGGACAGGTCGAAGAGATCGACTGCAGTCTCCGCAACCCCGGTACCCGGGAGGAGTCCTTTGGCCTTCAGACCGCGCAGTGCGAACCAGAGCTTACGCTTTTCCTGCTTCTCCTCAACCGTGATCCGATAACGGAAATGGCTGAATTCCTCCGTGGTACAAAAGCGGAAGCGGATGCAATCGCGGCGTTTTTCGATATTGTACGCGGGGTAGACGTCCAGAAAATACTCGATCGGTCCCTTGTCGATGCGCGGAAACATCGTTCCTCCGAATTGCGGATTCAGTGTAGGGTATTCATGACAAGGTACTCGGCGAGACGCGCAAACTCAATGGATTCCTGCGTGCCCTTCCCCATATCCTTGACCTGCGCCCGGCCTGCGGCCATCTCGTTTTCCCCGACGATGGCGACGAAAGGACAGCCGAATTTATTCGCCTCACGCATCTGGGCCTTCAGGCTGCGGGCTGCATAATCGAGTTCCGTGGGAATGCCCTTGGCGCGAAGATCGATTGCCGTACGGAACGCCCACGAGCGCGAGGCCTCGTCCAATCCGATGAGGTAGATTCTCGGCACGAAGCCGGGAAACGCATAGCCGTTTTTCTCCATCACCATCAACAGACGCTCGATACCGGCTGCGAATCCGACCGCCGGTGTCTGCTTTCCGCCGAGCTGTTCGACAAGGCCGTCATAGCGGCCGCCGCCGCCCAGCGCATCCTGCGAACCGAGGTCGGCACTTACGAACTCGAAAGCCGTCATGGTGTAATAATCCAGACCGCGCACGAGTCGCGGATCGAGCACATACGGGATCCCGAGGTCATCGAGCAATTCGCAGATCCGTTCGAAATGCCGGCGTGACGCATCCGACAGGTAATCGATGATGAGCGGAGCGTTGGCGGTAGCCTCCCTGTCCCGATCTTCCTTCGAATCGAGCACTCTCATCGGATTGGTCTCCGTCCTCCGCTGGCTCTCGGGTGAGAGCTGATCGTACACGCGTCGAAGGAAGTCCTGCAGGGCCTCGCGGTACCGCGGACGACAGAGCGGATCACCCACCGAGTTCAGCTTCAGCACGTAGGTGATCCCGAGGCGCCGGTAGATGTCCGCGGCCATGGCGATGATCTCGGCGTCGCATTCCGGACCTTGCTGTCCGATGCACTCGAAGCCGAACTGATGGAACTGGCGGTAGCGTCCGGCCTGCGGACGTTCCTGCCGGAACATCGGCCCGATATAGTACAGCTTGTTCAGGACTGACTGCTCCCCAAGACTGTGCTGGATGTAGGCACGGATCACCGGGGCGGTCATTTCGGGACGCAGCGTGATGCTGCTCCCGCCCTTGTCGAGGAAGGTATACATCTCCTTGCCGACGATGTCCGTCTCTTCCCCGATTCCACGTGTGAACACGGCGGTATCCTCGAAGATCGGCGTGCGTATTTCCCCGTAATGGTACATCTCCATTACCTGCCGAACCGTCCCCTCCACGTGGCGCCAGGCGAGCGTGTCCTCCGGTAGGAGATCCTTTGTTCCTTTGATCGATTTATATGTCATGCGTCCGTCCGGAAGTTCTTTCGATGTGCAAGAAAAAGGCACGCCCGGGGCATGCCTTCAGCTTGAAAAACGCAGTCCTCGATCCTGTGAGCGCTGTCACACGTCGAGATAGTTCATCTCTTCTTCGCGGAGAATCTGAAGAATCTCGGCCGAAGATTCCGCATGGAGAAGGCGATTGCGCAGTTCCTCCTTGTTCATCAGACGGGATATGCGGCTGAGCAGTTTGATATGTGCTCCCACGAGGCTGTCCTTCCCGATCAGAAGAAAGAGCAGGCGTACGGGTTCATGGTCGAGTGACTGGTAATCGATCGGTTTTTCGGTCACGCCGAAGGCTGCGACGATATCCGAGACCGCGTCCGTCTTGCCGTGCGGAATCGCGAATCCCTTCCCTACTCCCGTGGACATGATCTTCTCCCTTTCGAATATCGCCTGACGGACTTTGTCGATGTCCTTGATCTTCTGCGATTTCACGGAAAGATCGATGATTGCGTTGATGACATCGTCTTTGGATTCTCCGGGGATGTTGACCTGGATCAGGTCTTCCGTCAGAATGCTTGTGATTTTCATGGGAACAGTGGTCTTCCATTCGGTGACAGGATACGTCCAGCAAATTTACACATTGTCGCGCCATTCAGCAACTTTTTCCTCGAATTCGGCTGCGAGCCGCGAGGCTTCTTCCTGAGTGGGCGCTTCTGCGTTCACCAGGAAGAATTCGTGTTCCTTGCTCGGTATCAAGAGCACCCAGGTATGCCGGGCGAAGACGATCTTGATGCCGTCGACGAGCTGGCGTTCGTAGGGCTCGGAGGCGTTCATCGCGTGACGCATGACCCTGCCCTTCGCCTGCCAGGGACACGGGACGGTACGCGAATCGCGGTGGAGCCTGATCATATCCCGGTCGACATCCCCGATGCGCCAGCCGGTCACAGCCATCATTTCGAGTATTTTCGCGACACTGAACATCGCATCGGTGGCGAAAAGAAACTCGGGGAAAATGAAACCGCCACGCGTTCCGGCGACGTAACCGAGTTCGGGATCGGCAAGCACAGCATTCATCATGCCACCGTGCGTATTCGGTGTGCGGAGAACTGTCACTCCGTACTCCTCCGCGAGCGCGTCCATCTCCGATGATGCGGAGATGGGACAGGCGAGCTTGCGGATCGGTGTGCCCAGTCTGCGCCTCGCTTCGAGGTACATCTTTGTCACGACGGTAGCCACGCGGTCCTCTTCCAGGAAATTCCCTCTCTCATCGGATAGAAACACCTTTTCCGCACCGGCATCGAGCAGGATTCCGAGGTCGCTCGACAGCGAACGCACGATGTTGGAGACGTGCTGGCAGGCGGCGGTGAATTCCTCGCGCGTGCGCGTCAGGCGGGTGCGGTCTATGTAGGCATTCAGCGAAACGACTTCGGCACCGAGTTTGCCCAGGATATTCGGGAAAATCGACGAAGCGATTCCGTATGAGTAATCGATGACGATGTTGAATTTCCTGCTCGACACAGCGTCGTGATCGAACGAGGAAAGGAAGCGCTCGCGATACGCTTCGGCGGTGCGTTCCGGATAGTAGATCGCGCCGATCGCGTCGAACTCGGCACGCCGGAAATCCTCCGAGAAGAACTGGCGTTCGATCGCCTTCGTGCGCTTGCTCGACAGGTCCTGTCCGTCGGCGTCGAAGAAAATGATGTCCATCGAACGCTTGTCGAACGGTGATTTCCGGACATGGAATCCGGCCATGTACTTGCCGGTGCGAAGCACCTGCCGGACCATGGGAATGGCCGTGACCTGCATGTCATAGACATTGACGCCGGCCGACATCAGGCCGCAGGCGATCGCGCGCTTGATCATGCGTGATGCGTTGTCGGGATCGCGGGAGGAAACCACCTGGCTTCCCACTCCGAGCACGGCGCCGAGACAGGCGCCGAGCTTCGCGCCGAACTCGGGACTGATCTCGATGTTCGTCGAGCCGGTGATGCGCGCATCCGCGAACAGCTCGCGCAGCCATTTGTCTTCCCATACGAGGGACTTGGTGAGCACGGCGCCGTCCTGAACGACTTTCTCCGGCCAGAGTTTGATATTCGACAGCAGGGAGGCTTCGCGGCCGATGTTGCATCTGTCGCTGATGAAGACATTGTCCGCAACTGTCGCTCCTGCGTGGAGAATGGTCTCGTACCCTACTACCGAATTGGAGATGTGCACGGATTCCTCCAGCGTGCATCCGTCCCAGATCACCGAGTTCAGGATCATCGCACCATCGTGGATCGTCACGTCATCTCCGATGACGCTGTTGATGATTCTCGCGGATTCGGCGATCCTGGAATTCCGACCGATGACGATGCGACCGCTCCACTGCGCGCGATCGGCCGCCACCGTACTGCCCTCGCCGATGAAGACATTCTCCTCCTGTTTTCCGTCGATATTGACGCGAACGCTCGCGGAGAGACAGTCCATGCTCGCTTCATGGTACTCGCCGAGCGTTCCTACGTCGCGCCAGTACCCTTCGGAGATGTAGCCGCAGAGTTTTTTCCCCTCCTGCATCATGTGGGGGAACAGGTTCTTGCTGAAATCATAGTCTTCCTTGTACGGGATCATATCGAGCACACTGTTCTCGAGTATGTATATCCCCGTGTTGATCGTGTCGCTGAATACCTCGCCCCACGATGGTTTCTCCAGGAACCTGGTGATGTTGCCATCCTCGTCGACGATGACGACACCGAACTGCAACGGATTCGGAACCCGCGTCAGTACGATCGTCGCATCCGCGCCCTT
>CAZWNO010000002.1:44780-109143 GCA_964635845.1 uncultured Chromatiales bacterium | reverse complement strand
CGCTGCATCATCGTATTCCTTGGTGATCTGTTCGTAGCGGGCGAGCGCCTCGGCGGTCTTCCCTTCCTGTTGAAGTTTGGCGGCCTGCTGCATGAGATCGGATGCATCCTGACCCGAACAGCCGACAAGAAGGAATGCGGCCAGGAAAAGGAGAAGGTACGGTTTTTTCATTGTGCTACTATAGTTGTTCAGCAAAACAACTTATCATTTGCCGGGTCGACAATCAAGGCAGAATCGATAGGGTGGACCGCCGATCGCGAAAGGCCGACGGCAATCTGCCATCAGCCGTTCGTATTCGGGAAAATCAGAAGAAAGTGATCTTTACGAGAAGGCCAAGCAGGACGACGCCGAAAACCGGTTTGATGACGCGGGTGCCGCCTTTGATCGCGAGCCCGGCGCCGGTCCATGCGCCGCTGATGTTGGCCAGTCCCATCGGCAGTCCCACCGCCCAGGCGATATCGCCTCCGAGTACGAATGCGAGTATCGCGGCGTAGTTCGAGGCGAGGTTCAGCAGCTTCGCATATGCGGTGGCGCGGAGAAATCCGAAGCGGAATAGGAGCACGAAGCCAAAGGCGAGGAATGATCCGGTACCCGGTCCAAAGAATCCATCGTAGAAGCCCAGAAGAAAGGCAAATGCGATGGCGATCAGATAATGACGACGTCCGACGGTGATACGGTGATCGCTGACGCCGAAGTCCTTGCGCAGGAAGGTAATCGCCGCGACGATGACGATCAGGATGGGGATCAGCGCCTCGAGCGACGAGCCGGGCACACGGAGAACGGTCCAGGCGCCTGCGTAGGACCCGAGGAACGAACTCGCAAAGCCGGTGATGCCGAGACGCAGCAGCACATAGCCGCTGCGCAGGTATCGGAGGGTGCTGAAAGTGGTTCCGATCGCACTCTGCACCTTGTTCGTCGCGAGCGCGGCATGCGGCGGAAGCCCGGCGGCGATCAGTGCGGGGAGGGTGATCAATCCGCCGCCTCCAGCCATCGAATCAATGAGTCCTCCGAGGAATCCGGCTGCGAGGAGAAGGAGGTATGTGATGAGGTCGGGAATGGCGTCTCCGGTAATCGGTGGTGTCAGGATCAATCAGGATTTCGCATTCGGTTACATCGCCGATGGAAAGGGATTCGCGGAGGTGCTGCGCTCAAAACATGAATAGAATGGCGACGCCGGCAACGGCGACGACAGCACCGGCGATGGCGCGGTGAGTCAGCCGTTCGCGGTAGACAGCCCGGACGAGCGGCAGCATGATGATCGGAGGCAGCGCCATGATGGTCGTGGCGATGGCGACCTTGGTGTTCGCGATGGCAACCAGGCTGAACGTGATGCCGAGATAGGGTCCCAGTACCGCACCGGCTGTCGTATACGCGAGCGCCTTCGGGTCGCGGGCAAACACGCGGAAGGGATTCCGATACCATTTGAAGAGCATGGCCGCGGGCAGGAAGAGCGCTATCGCCGCGGCGATGCGCACCGTTGTCGCAACCATCCCGTGCAGCGGCGATTCATTCAATGCGAACTTCGCGAAAATGAGTCCGGAGGCCTGTCCGAGAGCGCCGAGCAGTGCGAGAATCAGGCCTTTATACGTGACACGGAATTTGGATGCGGCGTCGGACCGTCGCTCGAGCACAACCGCGGCGATGCCCGCCATCGTGATGACCATGCCGGCGATGCCGAACGGCGAGAGTGTTTCCCCGAGAAAAACGAAACCCAGTACCGCGGTGATGGCCGGCACCATCGACATGACGAGCATGGAGATGCGTGCACCGATCTCCTTGAAGGCGCCGAACAGGAAGCTGTCTCCGAGCACCAGACCGATGATCCCGCTCAATGTGAGGTTGCCCAGTTGACCTGCGGACATCGAATAATCGTATCCGAAAATCCATACGGTCAGCAGCAGGAACGCAAGCGCGAGCACCATGCGCGTGATGTTGACCTGAATCGATCCCACGCGCGTCGTGGCTTCCGTAAAGACGACAGAGGTACCCGACCAGAGGAAGGCGGTCAGAAGCGCACTGAGTTCTCCGATGAACGGCATGGAGCAGCTTACTTTCTCGAGTGCAGGGCGATGCGGTTTCCCTCGGGATCGCGGAAGACGGCCATATACCCCATGTCTTCAGATATCCGTGTCTTGGAGATGATGACAGTCGCTCCTGCACCTTCTGCTCGCGCGAGCATGGGATTGAGATCTTCTCCCGCATCGAGATAGATGAGGACGCCATGCTCGGAAGGAATGTACCATTCATGCGCCACGATGGCGCCGTTGATGCCGTCCTCGTGCGTGCCGAGAAAGCCCATCAACGCCTGACCGACTTCCTGTTCGTGAACAGGTACTTCCAGCACGGTCTCGTAGAATTTCTTCGCACGCTGGAATCCCAGCGCAGGAATCTCGAACCAAGTGATGCCATGTGCCATACGTGTTCTCCGCGGATGGGTATGAGTGACGTTGTTATCCGCGCTCGGACGAAAGGACGTCGCGCAGAAAGTGTCCGGTATAGCTTGCCTCATTCGCGGCAACCTGTTCGGGTGTACCTTCCGCGACGATATATCCGCCGTCCTCGCCGCCTTCGGGACCGAGGTCTATGATCCAATCGGCGCTCTTGATAACATCGAGGTTGTGTTCGATGATGAGGACGCTGTGCCCAGCGTCGATCAGTGCCTCGAAACAGCTGAGCAGCTTGCGTACATCGTGAAAATGGAGGCCGGTCGTGGGTTCGTCGAAGAGGAAGAGCGTGTGTCCGTCGTCGCGGGACGACAGATGCAGGGCGAGCTTGAGTCGCTGTGCTTCGCCTCCCGACAGCGTCGTGGCGGGCTGGCCGAGCCGCATGTACCCGAGGCCGACGTCGTCGAGAACCTGAAGCTTGTTGCTGACGCGTGGGACATGTTCGAAAAACTGAAGCGCCTCGGTGACCGTCATATCCAGGACGTCGACGATGTTCCTTCCGTTGTAGCGGACTTCGAGTATGTCTCTCTTGTAACGTGTCCCCTTGCAGGCTTCGCACTCGAGGTAGAGGTCGGCCATGAACTGCATTTCGACCTTGATGAAGCCGTCTCCTTCGCAGACATCGCAGCGGCCGCCGGGAACATTGAACGAAAACGCTCCCGGCGCGTAACCGCGCAGTTTGGATGCGGGAGTTGATGCGAACAGGTCGCGAATGCCGTCGAAGGCCTTCAGGTATGTTACCGGATTTGAACGCGGGGTGCGCCCGATCGGTGATTGATCGACCATCTCGACGTGCCTGATTTTCTTGACATTGGAGAAACCCGCGAAACTCCCGATCTCTTCTTCATAGGCTCCATCCAACTCCTTTTTCAATCCGGCGTAGAGAATGTCCCCCACGAGAGTGCTCTTGCCCGAACCGCTGACGCCAGTGATGCATGTCAATACGCCGAGCGGGATCGAAACGTCGAGGTTCTTCAGGTTGTTCTGCCGCGCCTGCAGTATGCCGAGGGATGCCTTGCTTTTCCTGCGTTTCTTCGGCACGGGGATGCCGAGCTTGCCGCTCAAGTACTGTCCGGTCAGCGACTGCCTGTTCCTCTTCAGATCATTGATGGGTGCGATTGCGATGATCTCGCCGCCATGCTCGCCAGCCTGCGGCCCCATGTCAACGATCAGGTCCGCTACGCGCATCATCTCGGCATCGTGCTCGACGACGAGCACGGTGTTGCCGCTGTCACGCAGCGACTGAAGGATGGTGATGAGACGGCTGTTGTCGCGCGGATGCAGGCCAATGGTCGGTTCATCCAGCACGTACAGCGATCCCACAAGCGCCGAGCCCAGCGACGTCGCGATGTTGATACGCTGCGCCTCACCGCCGGAAAGCGTATGTGACAGCCGGTCCAATGTCAGGTAACCCAGTCCGATATCCGTGAGTATGCGCAGTCGCTTGCGAATCTCGGTGAGGATCCGCCCCGCCACGTCCGTTTCGAACTCGGTGAGCTCGACCTTTTCGAAGAAGCGATGCAGACGGTCAATGGGCATGCGCACAAGTTCCCCGAGATGCTTGCCGGCCACGCGCACTGCGAGCGCGTCAGGCTGCAATCGGGCACCGTCGCATGCGTTGCATACGGTGTAGCCTCGATACCGCGCCATGAGGATACGGTAATGCATCTTGTAATTCTTCGATTCCACCATCGCGAAAAAACCGCGGATGCCCTTGAAGCCCCGATTGCCGTTCCAGACGAAATCGCGTTCGTCGTCACTGAGCTCGCGCCAGGGTACGTCGAGACGGACGTTGGCGGCGCTCGCTGCGCGTTCGAGATCGCGCTGATGCTTGCCGTGTTTCGGCGTCGTCCATGGCTGCACGGCGCCCTCGGCCAGGGTCCGGTTCCCATTGGGGATCACCAGATTCGGATCGATGCCCGTAGTGCGTCCGAAGCCCTGGCATGTCGGACATGCGCCCGCGGGACTGTTGAAAGAGAAGAGCTGCGGTTCGGGCTCCGAATAGGCGGTCCTGCAGACGCTGCATTCATAGTGCGCAGTGAAACCTCGCTCCTCGCCGCTGTCCAGGACGCGCAGGTGCATGGTTCCGTCGCCTTCGACGAACGAGGTCTGCAGCGAATCGGACAACCGTGACGTATCGGTTCCACGTTCCCAGACAAGCCTGTCCACAAGAACCAGGATCTCTTTCGGGGTGGCCTGCACGTGGTCGACGTCATCAAGGCTGATCAATGTATCGCCGACCACGATACGGATGAAGCCCTGCTTTCGAAGGTTGTCGATTTCCTCGTCGATGGAATGCCCTTCGTGTGTGTGCATCGGGAACATCACGTAGAGCCTGCTTCCATCGGGCAGAGACTCGATGAATTCCATCACTGTGCGCACTGAGTCCCGCTGCACGAGCGCGCCGTCATTCCTGCACCAGGTTTTTCCTATGCGCGCGAAGAGCAGTCGCAGATAATCGTACACTTCCGTCGTCGTGCCGACGGTCGAGCGCGGATTGCGGCCTGTGGTTTTCTGTTCGATGGCGATGGCAGGAGCTATACCCTGGATGAAATCCACATCGGGTTTGTTCATGCGCTCGAGGAACTGCCGCGCATACGAGGAGAGACTTTCGACGTAGCGGCGCTGGCCTTCCGCATAAATGGTGTCGAAGGCAAGGCTCGACTTTCCGGATCCGCTGACACCGGTGATGACGATCAGGCGGTTATGCGGGAGTTCCAGCGAAATGTTCTTCAGGTTATGGACACGCGCACCCTTGATCACGAGTGACGATGCTCCGCGCGCGGCTGCCGTGTCCGTCGTGCGTGATCGAGCTCCCCGTTTCGCTGTGCTTTTCTTTTCCGGCATGGTACCTGGTGGAGAAGTTTCCACGTAAACATTCGTCCAATCTTAAAAATTACACGGGGTTGACGGTAAATGCAAAGTCAGATCTCCATCCCGTGCGTCCCGAGTGTGTAACTGCTATATTCCGGATATGAATCGATTGCTCGCCACGGCGCTGTTGTTTCTCCTGTCCACCGGTATCGGGCTCACGCAGGATGGCGCAGATACGCTCCTGCGTATGTGGTCCGACAGCGCGCTCACAGGCGCTCAGCGGAATCAGAACCCTGCGCACGGGCGGTCTGACAGTGTCCGAACGCGGTCTGACAGTGTACGTATGCAGCTTGACAGCGTGCGCAACGCCTGGCACGCGACATTGGCAGGCAGCGATGCCGGCCTGTGGTTCTGCGCTTGGTCGGAACGGACGCGATACGGGGCTGCCGTGCGCGGCGCATTTCTCAGTCGAGGACAGCGGGAAGACATTCGCGTGCTTGATCTGGGTGTGCCCGATGCCGGAACGGAGGAGGAACGTCCTGCCGCCGTTTTCCTCACGGACAGTACGGTACTTCTCGTCTGGCAGCGAAGCAATGACGGCAGGCATGTCATCACCGCGCGCGTCGTGCATCGCAGCGGACGCTCGGAAGCAGTGTTCGACGTTTCGGATCACATTGCGCCGGGAGTCCTGCCCGCGGCCGGACGCAATGCGAAAGGGGAGATCATCGTCGTCTGGCAGGATTACCGCAGCGGCAATGCAGACATCGTTGCACAACGCTTCGACGCGGAAGGTCATCCTGTCGGGAAAAACGTGCTCGTCAACGACGACGGCATGGCGGCATTGCAGGGACAGCCGCGTATTGCAGCGGACAATGGAGATCACGTCCTGCTTCTCTGGCCCGACAACAGGATCGATGGTGCATGGAAGTTCTACTACCACTGTTTCGGCGCTGATGCAGCGCGCAACGTGCTGATCGATTCGGCACAACGGAAAGCCATGACCACGATCATCAACGCTGTCTGTCTGCCGGGGGATTCCGCATTCTTCGCATGGAAGGATTACCGTACAGGGACCAGCAATATCTATCGCAGGATTGCGGATCTCCGCAGCGGAACGTTCTCGCCTGCCGAGCTGGTCAATGATGACGATGGAAATCGCTGGCAGCGGCTCCCTGCGGTCGACGGCGACGGGAAGGGCGGGATTGTCGTGTGCTGGGAAGATTACAGGAACACGGTGACCAATCAGAGAGGCGACACCTATCTCCAACCGTACGGACGCGACGGAACCCGCATAGGAGGAAACGTCAGGGTCAACGATCGCGATGACCGCCTTGCGCGGAAGAAACCCTCGATCGTGATGGACACCGACGGCTGGTATCTCGTCATATGGCACCAGGGCGAGGAGGGGGTATCCCATCTCGTCGGCCAGTGGATGCAGTATCCCGCACAACGCGAGGGAGTAAATTTCTGTCTGACCTGCGGCGGAAGGTGAGCGAGGAATACATGGACAGACGGGAATTCTTCAAGCTGAGTTTTCTTCGCGCCAAGGATCACGCGCGAAAATCCGCGCCGGACCTGATACGAAGGGAAATCTCGCCGGTGGTGCTGGACGTCAGCATCCTCTGCGAGCAGACGCAGAGGGCGGAGCAACTTGCGGAAGAGCTGCTCCCTGAACATTTCGGCGAGCGGTTCCTCCGGCTCAAGCAGAGTCGCCTCAGCGGCAGGTATCCGGGAGGAGTGCTGCTGTTCGAGCAGAACCGTCTGCGTGATTACCACGATGGCGCATCCCTGTTCTATGCCGCGCTGCGCGAACTCGAAGATGGACTCGCATTGCATGGATTGCAGAACGATCCCGTGCTGCTGCGCTACATCAATATCGTACCTGCGTTCTCACGAAGTGCGGATGTGTTCCATCGCAATCGACTCATACACGCTCTCGGATTGCACGAGGATGGGAAGTATGAAATCGAGGGAAGTATCGGTACGATGGTGATCGTCATTGCTGGTCAGCGCCTGAAGGTCGTATCGTCTCCCTGCAAGCATCAGACCTGTGTCGCGCATCCCGCGATCGTCACGCCGGGACAGCGAATCACCTGTCTGCCGAACGAGATCAGTATTGCCATCGGGATGCCGGTGTAGCGCAGTCTACATCGGCAAGGAGCGGCAGTGCCGTAAAACAAAAAGACCGGAGCACGAGGCTCCGGTCTTCAGTAATCGCGAGTGCTGTTACTTGCCCTTCTTCGCCGGAGTTTTCTTCACCGGTGCGGCTTTCTTCACGGGCGCCTTGGTCGTTTTCGCGGGTGCCTTGGTCGTCGCTTTCTTCGCCGGGGCTTTCGCGGAAGCCGCCTTCTTCACGACTTTCTTCGCGGGTGCGGCCTTCTTGACAGCGGCCTTCTTGGCCGGCGCTTTCTTGGCTACGGCTTTCTTGACTACAGCCTTCTTGGCCGGCGCTTTCTTGGCCGGCGCTTTCTTGGCCGGCGCTTTCTTGGCCGGCGCTTTCTTGACAGCTGCCTTCTTGGCCGGCGCCTTCTTGGCCGGCGCCTTCTTGACTGCAGCCTTCTTGGCGGGCGCCTTCTTGGCGGGCGCCTTCTTGACTGCAGGCTTCTTGGCGGGAGCCGCTTCCTTCTTTGCCATGGTTATTCCTCCTTGATAGTGAGATGATAGTGAATGTGACAGTGTGTCACGGGGAGACAGAGTGCTTCGCAATCAGGTTGACGCGCGGTTGGGTGCGACGCCATCGATCATCCGACGGATGATGTCCTTGGTCGCTTCCGGAAAACCGCCGTCGAGAATCCACTGAATGTAATCACGGTCTCGTTGAATAACGTTTTGCAAAGGAGTGCCTCGGTATTTGCCAAACGTTAGTATAACATTATTTCCTTCCCACACAAGCCTGCCGTCAGTGTCGACCCAGGCAGGATCCTTCGGATGAACGGCCGCCTCGAGTTCATCGATGCTCTGTGGAAGGTCATCGTAGCGTTTCAGTTGTGCCAACAGAATATCCGCTGTCGCGCGGACATCCGCCATCGCGCCATGTGCTCCGACATGCTGACGATTGCAGTAGAACATCAGCGCTGCGCTCAGGTCGCGTGGTTCCTTCATGTGGAAAATCGTCTGCACGTCGATCACTCGCCGTCCGGTTGTATCGAACTCCATGCTGCAACGTCGGAACTCCTGCTGAAGCAGCGGGAGATCGAAGCGCCGCACGTTGAAGCCGCACAGGTCACAGTCATCGAGGAAGTCGTGTAGCCGTTTTGCGATCTGGCCGAATGTGGGCGCGAGCACGACGTCCGCATCGGTGATTCCGTGAACGGCTGTGGATGAAGGGGGAATGGGGATTTCAGGATTGATGCGAAGTTCGAATTCTTTTGCAGTTCCGCGCGGAGGGTACTTCACCACTGCGATCTCGATAATGCGATCGCTCTGAATATTGATGCCGGTGGTTTCGAGGTCGAAAAACGCCAGCGGCTTTGTAAGCTTCAGGTCATGTTGCGTGGTCGCAGACATCACCAAATCGAGGCTTCCTCCATGCATGCATTCGCGTGTGTGTGGTGTGCGGTGTTTTTCGGCAATGTGTCTGGAGCATTTTTTTTTCGAAAGCAATTTACGTAATAATACTTTCATCGTAAACAATCTTTCAATCAAGATTTCTTTTTCCCCTACAGGCCATGGCAAGACAGCGGAAGAAAACAGAGCGGAAAAAAGTGAGCCTGCCGCCAGGCACACTCGTGTATGTCGGAGAGCCGGCGGAGGGTTCTGCAAAGCTGCGTGCCGTCATCTACGATCAGCATCACGTGCAGAAGCGCGCCGTCTCGGTCGATGCGATCGCGGTGCACGATGATTCCGTCATCACATGGCTGCAGTTGGAGGGTGTGCACGACGTCGCAGCCGTGCAACGCATCGGCGAAGTCTACGGGCTGCACATGCTGGCGCTTGAAGATATCGTCAACACGAAGCACCGCACGAAATGCGATGAGTATGACGACGCGACCTTTCTCATTCTGAAGCATCTTCGCGACGACGGAGGCGACATGCTGCGAGAGGAGAACATCGCCCTCGTCCTGAAGCGCAACGCACTGCTCTCGTTCAGCGAATGTCCCCAGGATATGTTCGAGCCGAATCGCGAACGCATCGAGGCTGTGAACGGTCGCTTCCGCACGCGCGGAGCGGATTATCTTTTCTACACGCTCATCGACTCGGTGGCTGATCATTACGTTGCCCAGGTCGAGCATTTCGATGATGAGATCGAGCGGCTCGAGGATGAAGTGCTGCTGTATCCGACGAGCGATACCGTACGCCGCATCCATGCGCTGCGGCGGCGCATGCTTCAGCTGCGCAAGGTGGTGCATCCCCTGCGCGAAGCGGTGATACAGCTGCAGCGCAATGAAGGCAATCTCTTTTCCGACGACGTGGGAGTATTTCTCCGCGATGTGGAGGACCATCTCGCACTCGTGCTCGAAAGCATCGAACATGACCGAGAAGTGCTGGGCGGCCTTCTCGAGCTGTACATGACGCACGAGAGCAACCGCATGAACGAAGTAATGAAGGTGCTTACGATCATCGCGACGATATTCATTCCCCTGACCTTCATCGCCGGAGTCTACGGCATGAACTTCGTGTATATGCCGGAACTGACGCAGCGCTGGGGCTATCCCGCCGTGCTCGCGGTCATGCTCGCCGTGGTCATCGCGATGTTCATCTTTTTCCGCCGCAAGAGATGGCTCTGATCAGCAGGTGCGGCTGATGTGATTCTCACGATCGGAACTCGTATCTTTACGGAAGTCATCACCTTCGTCCAACGAATGCGGTAGCAACACACATCATGCTGAAGAAAAATTACACTCGCACCGGCCGATCGTGCCGTGTAACCTTCTATCTGCCCGCTGCTGTCGGTGCGGATTCCGTGTCGCTCTGTGGTGAATTCAACGACTGGAATCCCGCCGCGCATCCCATGGGAAAGAAAAAGGACGGTACGTTCTACACCTCATTGTACCTCGATGCCGGACAGTCGTACCGGTACCGCTTCCTGCTCGACGGCGTACGCTGGGAAAACGATTGGGAAGCTGAAGCCTACCTGCCGAATAATCTCGGGACGGAGGATTCGATAATCACCGTGTGAAGCACGGCGACTTCGAATCCGGTCGAACCCTGCATGCGGACCGGCCGGGAGGAGGCACGCGCCGACATATGCTTCTCCCGTTGCGACGCATCCTCCTCGATGATCACCGCGACTTGAAAAAAGAACACCCGCATCGAGGCGGGTGTTCTTCTGTGGTCAGTACCTGCGTTGATGGAAATTCTTTATGCGGCCACCGTCACGGAAGATTGCAGCGTCGGCTGTCCGGGCTGCCAGTTGCAGGGCGTACGCTCGCCGGTTTGCAGTGCCCCCAGCACGCGTACCGTTTCCGGAACGCTGCGGCCTGTCAGCAGACCGTTTACGTTCACCCACTGGATGACACCGTCGGGATCGACGATGAAGGTGGCGCGAAGTGCGACACCATCCTGTTTATCGAGGATCCCGAGGGCTGAGCAGAGCTCATGCCTGACGTCGGCAAGCATGGGGAAAGGGAGGTCCTTCAGATCAGGGTGCGTATTACGCCATGCGAGATGTACCCAGCGCGAATCGGTGCTCACACCCAGCACACGGGCGTTCATGCCGACGAAGTCCGCGTGGTGCTTTCCGAACTCCGCGATCTCCGTCGGACACACGAACGTGAAATCCTCCGGCCAGAAAAAGATGACTTGCCATCCGTCCCCCGTGGGTTTCGTGGACACATGTGCAAATTCCTTGTTCGGCTCGCGGCTTACACAAGCTTGAAGATTGAACTCGGGAAATTTATCTCCGACTGTCAACATGGGAAGCGTTCCTCCTGAAGGTGGTGTTGTGAATGTATGAGAGTTGCTGTCAATGGACTCACAAGGGATGATGCTCCTCTGAATTATCGTGTATCCCCTGACATAGTCCAAACGCCCAGGAAGGCGCAAACAATTCCCGTGATGGAAAAAAGATCCAACGCCCGCTTCCTGTGAATGGCAGGAGGATACTATCGGCGGCGCAGGATGGGTACTTCGCCGGTTCTTGTCCCGTGCCATGCCACAGTAGTAAATTATATGCTGTTGGAGATGTACCAGAAAGAAGAGAATTCGATCATGACCGAGACGAACCAGACTTCCGTGCAGGAATTCGAATACAAGGCGGAGATGAAGCAGCTTCTCCACCTGATCATCCATTCGCTGTACACCCATCCTGAAGTGTTCCTGCGTGAGCTTATCTCGAACGCGTCGGATGCGCTCAACAAAGTGCGCTTCATGCAGGTGCGGAACATGCCGGTGCTGCAGCCTGATGCGGAGCTTCGCATCCGCATCGACATCGACGAGAAGAACCAGAACCTTTCGGTGGAGGACAGCGGCATCGGAATGTCGCGCGAGGATTTGATCGCACGCATCGGAACGGTAGCCAGTTCAGGAACGCTGGATTTTCTCACTCAGTCAAGAACCGGCGAGGCGAAATTCGACGGCGGAGAACTGATCGGGAAATTCGGCGTCGGCTTCTACTCGGTGTTCATGGTGACAGATGAAGTGACGATAGAGACCAGGTCGGCGGATCCTGATGGGAAGGGCTGGCGCTGGAAGTCGCGCGGCGAGGGAACGTTCACCATCGAGGAGATGGAGAAGAAGGAACGCGGCACCCGCATTTTCTTCAAGCTCAAGGACGATGCGAAGGACCTCGCGAATGAATACAGGATAAAGGACCTGATCAAGAAATATTCCAACTTCGTCGACTTCCCGATTTTCATCGGCAAGGACAGGGTCAACAGCGTCAGCGCACTCTGGCAGCGGAAGAAGGAGGATCTGAAAAAGGAGGAGCTGGATGAGTTCTACAAGTTCGTGGCAGGAGACTTCCGCGAACCGCTGGATTCACTCTCGCTGCACATCGAGGGACGCGTCAATTTCAAGGCGCTGGTATTCGTCCCCTCCGCACCCCCGTTCGGATATTTCGATCCGCGTGAGGAGAAAAGCCTGCAGCTCTACGTCAACCGCGTGTTCATACAGGATGATTGCAAGGACCTCGTACCCGAGTACCTGCGCTTCATCAAGGGTGTCGTCGACACCGAGGACCTCCCGCTGAACGTGTCACGCGAAGTGACACAGTCGAGTCCCGTCACGGCGAAGATGCGCGAGATCCTCACCAACCGTGTGCTCGGCATGCTCGAAGATTGGTCGAAGTCCGATCCTGAAAAATATGCGACCTTCTTCTCGCACTTCGGCAACTATCTGAAGCTCGGGCTGGGAAGCGATTTCACGAACAAGGACCGGCTCGTCGAACTCATGCGTTTCGAGACGAGCAAGACGGCCCCGGGTAAGATGACATCGTTCAAGGAATACGTTTCCGCCATGGATGCGGAGCAGAAGGAGATTTACTACATCACGGGTGAGAGCCGCGCCGTCGTCGAGAACAATCCCAACCTCGAGTATTTCCGGAAGCATGACATCGAGGTGATTTTCCTCACCGGCCCCGTGGATCTCTTCACCGTCACGGCACTGGGTGAATATGAGTCGAAGAAGATCGACTCCATCGAAAAGGCGGATATCGACATCGCGAAGAAGTCCGGAGACGAATCGGACGAAGCGCTGAAGGGTCGCGAGGCGAAGAACATCCTGATTCGATGCAAGGAAATTCTCGGCGACCGCATCGAGGACGTGATCGAGTCGAAGCGCCTGGTCGACAGCGTCGCGACGCTGGTGGTCGGCAAATCGGGTATGGACGCCCAGATGGAACGCATGATGAAGATGATGGACAACAATTTCACGTCGAGTAAAAAAATACTCGAGGTCAACCTGGGTCATCCGCTCATGAAAAATCTCGCGCGGATGAACAGCGAGAATCACGACGATCCAATGCTGGTGCAGGCGGTCGAACAGATGTATGAAGGCGCATTGCTCGTGGAAGACAATCTTCAGAATCCGGTGGACTTCGTGCGCCGTGCGATGGAATTCATGGAGAAGGCCACACGCGGCTGATTCACGGCACCGGGCCGGAATGGAAAGAGGCTGTCCGAACGGGCAGCCTCTTTGCATGTACGGGCAACGGATCGGATCAGCGCACGATCATGGTCTTCGTCGTCACGACGCTCCCGCTGCTGAGCCGGTAGAGATACATTCCGGGCGCGAGTCCCCGTGCATCGAAGCGCGCTGTGTGGCTGCCGGGATGTACGTCAGCATCGACGAGCTTCGCCACGCGTCGGCCAAGGAGATCGAACACCTCGAGCCGCAGCGGCTGCGGTGCATTCACTCCGCTCAGCGTGAAGGGGATCACGGCTTCACCGGAGGATCCGAGTGGATTGGGAACACTCTGGCCCAGAGTGAGCGCGAACGGCACCGATCCACGCAGATGACGCACGCCCGTGGTCGTAAGGGCGGCCTCCTGCTTCGTCGCGGCAGCGGTTTCACCGCAGGCGACCACGGAGATTCGCAGGTCATGCATTGCCGCGTCAGGGTCGGGACTGGTAAATGCGACCGTGTGTTCCTCGAAGCCACGTCCCATGAAATTCGCGATTTCGGTGAAGATCGCCTGAAGATCGACCGCGTTGGGCGTCGTGAAATAGAGACCGCCGGTCAATGATGCCATGTTGCCGAGCGACAGCGTGTCGAGCAGATCGCCCAGTCCGACCGTGAAGATACGGAGATTCAGCTGATTCGAAAGCGAAATCACTTCGCTGATCGTTCGGACGCTGCTGTTGTCGCCGCCATCGCTGAGCAGTAACACGGCCTTCTTGGGATTGAGCCCGTTCAGCTGCAGCTCGAGCAGTCCGGCCCAGGCGGCGTCGAACATCGCGGTGGCCCCCTCTGCGGGAAGAGCCGCCACGGCGGCGAGCAGCATGGGCTTGATGGTCGTCATCTGCTGGAAGGTCGTGACCGTTTGATTGAACCAGAGCAATGCCGCTTCATCGACCGAACCATCCATGAAATCAACGAATGCAGTGCCGGCGGCTTTCGCTCCGGCGTTTCCCGCACCGATCATGCTGCCGCTGGCGTCCATGACCAGCACCGCCGAGAAAGGATTGCGCAGCAGCGGTGACGAACTCTCGATGATTTCGAAGTCATTCACCGGCATGCCATTGTCCGTCACGGCCAGCTGGCTTTTCTGGAGATCAAACTGCGATTCTCCGTTACAGCGGACCGACACGGTGAACTGCCCGGCGGGATTTCCCTGCTGCATGTGCATCGTCGTGATGCGTGCTTCGGTCTGCGCGAACAGCGACGTTGCGAGAATCGACAGCACGCATGCCATGAAACCTGAGAAACGGATCATACCTGCCTCCTCTGAATGCCCTCATTTGTTCGATGATGATATGTTGTGGTCATGGGGTTTTCAGCTCGTGCGCGATTCCCCGGCAGATCTCGTCGATCTGCGAGAGGAACGGCTGCGGAAAATGCTGTCCGCCTGTCGCCAGCGCGATGCCGCGTAGCACCACTTCCTGGCTTGTCGAGCGAAGAGCAATTGAAAATACGGGAATTTTCGCGCTCTGTCCAAGTGTGGTGATCTTGGCCGGCGTGCCCGTTGTGCTGGAGTTGTCGTCACTGTCGGTGATGACGATCACCGCGCGGTGCGTATGCGTGGCTTTCGACTGCAGTTCGAGCATCGCCTTGTAGATACCGTCCCACATGGCAGTCGCGCCGTCTGTGGGGATGCCGTCGACGGCGCTGCGCAGAAGCGAGACCTGCGAGGTCAGATGCTGGGCGATCGTTGCCGTCTGCGTGAAGAAAACCACCACGCCCTCGTCCTTCTCCCCATCGAGCGAATCGAGTACGGCGTGGCAGCCGTCACGGAATGCGAGCGCGGTCTGCGCCGAGATACTGCCGCTCGCGTCAACGACGAGCGCCACGGAGAAATGCACGCTCAGTGCGGTCGTATCCTCGCTCGACGTGTCCGGCGGCAGCACCACGGATACGGCGCTCCCGATATCGTCAGAGAGCGGGATGGACACACGGTCGACCAGACGATTGCGCGGCGTTTCCACGTCGAGGGGCGAGTCGCAGGCGCCGAAAACGAGCGCAATCAGCACCGCGAGCGAAGCGAACGCAATGGCGCGTGTACTCTGCATGTATCAGAACTCGTACGAGACGCCGTAGGTCAGGCCCAGTTTATTTGTATTGAACCAGTTGTTCTGGAAGCGGTACATCAGGACGCTCCCTTCCGCGCCGAGCACCACGGCGATGCGATCAAAGGGTTTGAGCTTGAGCCCGAGCGTGGCGCGGGCGAGAGGGCCGAGCTGAAATGCGCCGCCGGCCTGAATCTGGGCAAATGGGTGAACGTGCGGGAGCAGGGCACCTCCCGTATACTGGTATACCGCCGTCGCCCAGTATGTCAGGGGATTCTGCTCGTACCGCACGCGCACGCCATTTTCAAATCCGGAAAAATGCTGTGAGAACGCCTCTCTTCCGCCTTCTATACCGATTGAATGATGCTCGCCGATCGAATAGAGCACGCCCAGGTTCATGTTGCTGAACCATGTATCGGATTGCGACACCACCGTCGGTGTCGGATCGGACTGCAGCGCGACGTTGCGCGCATACAGCGTGACGCCGTCGGGAGCCGGGATGAGATCGAAGAATCGAACCTGATCCGCCCGGACATGGTCGGGGGCGTCCATTGACTCCATCGCCTGCGCAAGAAGTTCCATGTCGCGCGGACGCACGTCGCGACGTTCCACAGTCACCGGCGCCGCGGCCGGTACTCCTGCCGCGAATACCGGAATATCGGCATGCCTGAGACGGTCCGAGCTGCGCATCGCGGCAGCGACGGGGAGGTCGGCGAGCGGTGCCGATTCCTCGAGCACGACCGTACCTGACGGAGTGCTCACCACCCGCTCCACGACGCGATCGAAGGCTGCGAACGGCAGGGGGAACTGCATGTACAACAGCACTGCGGCGACGGTGGCCAGGATGGCCGAGCCCACACTGAAGCCCATGCCGCGCAGCCCGGCGAGTCCGGCGGAGCTGCTCCCCGCGGATGCAGCGGTGGCCGTAGCAGCGGGAATGGTGAAGCCAAGCGTCGCAAAAATCGCAGCAGTGGCCGATGCCGGCGGTGTGAATGACTCGATGTCGTGCTGTATCGCCTTCCGGATGGCGATGTGATCCTGCATTTCTGAACGCAGTTCCGCATCGGAGGAGAGTTTCAGGAACAGCACCTCTTCCTGGGCGCCTCCCAGCTCTCCGTCCATGAATGCATGCAGCATTCGCGAATCCATGTACTCGTGTTGGTTGCTCATCGTCGTCTATCCTGACAGGTCATTTGTGCTCATTCACTGAATTCCGCTATATAAGGGGCCAGAATGCCGCGTATTTTCTGCTTTGCGCGAAAAATGCGAACTTTCACGTTCGAGAGGGACTCATCAACGATTTCCGCGATTTCCGCATAGCTGAGACCTTCGTATTCCCGAAGGACAAACACCTCGCGATACTCGTCGGGCAGCATCTCCATCGCCGTCGTGATAAGCTGCAGAAATTCGGTTTTCTCGGTTGTCGAGGGGAGCACGAGGGATTGGTAATCCTCGAATTCCACGGTCTGTTTCTTGTTTCTCTTGCAGTTGAGGCAGAGATTCCGGGCGATTTTCAGAAGGTAGCCCGGTACGTTCGTCATTTCACGCCGTTTCTTCGCGCTTTCGAAAAAGCGGATGAATGTCTCCTGATACACGTCCAACGCTTCGTCGCGATGACCCAGAAAGCGCAGACAGTATGCGAACACCCGGCCTCCGTAGCGGGCATAGAGCTCCGTGAAGGCTGCTTCCGCTATCTCTTTTTCACCAGACAGTCGGTAAAACAGTTCAGCGTCCGGGATGCTATCTGTTTTGTTTCCGGACATTGCGGCGGCGATTCCAGGTACTCGGTATCAGTGATCCATTCAATGAACGTATGTAAAACAGCACACGTTCATAATAACACCTCAATATAGTGAAGGTTACAGCCAAGCGACAGGCAATTGGCGGGCCATCGGGACATCGGAAGCCACGGACCGGAGAACCGCTGCAGGTTGTCGGGACTTCGGAGGCCGCGGACCGGAAAATCGCTGCAGACGGCCTGGAGGAGGGCAGCAGGGAATCGGAATTTACGCGTGAACATGGTAATTTACGCGTCAACCGCAACCCGGCGCTGATCATTACCGGAGGTTTCATGTATCGACTGCGCATTATTCTGCCCGCTCTTGCCTTTCTTGGTTTGCTCATGTCTTGCGGAACATCGGAGAAGGAACGTATGACCGAGGAATTCAGAACTTTTCTAAAGAAATACGAGAGCAAGGCAATTCCGCTGAGCGAGAAAGCGGCGCTCGCCTATTTCAACGCCACCATTTCAGGGAAAGCAGAAGACTACACGCTTGCGGCCGATCTTGAAGTGGAACTGACGAAGATCTATGCGAACAAGACTGATTTCAAGCTTCTCAAGCGCATCCGCGACGCGAAGGTCCTGACCGATCCCATCCTGAATCGGCAGCTCAACGTACTGTACTTCGAGTATGTCGAACGGCAGATCGACGAGCGGAAATTGGAGGAGATGATACGCCTCCAGAACGAAAACGAAAAGAAATTCTCGACCTTCCGCGCCGTGGTGAACGGCAAGACGCTGACCGACAACGAAATCGAGGAGATCCTGCGTACGTCGACCAGGAGCACCGAACTCGAGGCCGCGTGGAAGGCGAGCAAGGAAATCGGGCGCATCGCCGCGCCGGAGGTGCTCAGGCTCGTGCGCCTGCGCAACAGCGCCGCGCGGGAACTCGGCTTCGCCAATTTCCACGCGATGAAACTGGAACTGAGCGAACAGGACCCCGAGCAGATCGCGGCGCTGTTCGACGAACTCGACGAACTGACCGCCGGCAGCTTCGCGCAGCTGAAGGCGGAGATGGACGTCGTGCTCGCCAAACGCTGCGGCATCGCGGTCGAAGATCTGATGCCGTGGCATTACCAGAACCGTTTTTTCCAGGAGGCGCCGAAAATCTACGAAACAGACCTCGATGTCTTCTATAAAGAAACGGACATCGTCGCGCTGGCGAAGAAGTACTACGCAGGCCTCGGGCTCCCGATCGACGATCTCGTGGAGAAGAGCGATCTCTTCGAAAAGGAAGGGAAGTACCAGCATGCGTACTGCACGGACATCGACCGGCAAGGTGACGTGCGGGTGGTCTGCAATATCAAGCCGACATACAACTGGATGAACACGACGCTGCACGAATACGGCCACGCGGTCTACGACAAATTCAACGATCGCAGCGTGCCGTGGACGCTGCGCGAACCGGCGCACACGTTTACGACCGAGGCGATCGCGATGCTCTTCGGGCGCCTCGCGAGCAATCCCGTCTGGTTGACGCGGATCGCGGGTGTACCTGGCAATCGGGCGGAAGAGGCGGCCGAACTGATGTTCAAATCCCTGCGTCTGGAACAGCTGGTATTCAGCCGCTGGGCGCAGGTGATGTATCGCTTTGAAAAAGCCCTGTACGAAAATCCCGATCAGGACCTCGACGCGCTCTGGTGGCAGCTGGTGGAAAAATACCAGATGATCCGGAAACCCGCGGGACGCAGCAATCCCGACTGGGCGTCGAAGATTCATGTCGCCCTGTATCCCGCCTACTATCACAACTACCTGATGGGAGAACTGCTCGCGTCGCAGCTGCATGCCCATATCTGCGGCAAGATTCTGAAATCGGAGGATCCGCGCCGCGAAGCCTATGTCGGCCGCACCGAGGTGGGGACCTTCCTCATCGACAATGTCTTCAAGCCCGGCCGCACACTGCTCTGGAACGACATGATCGAAAACGCCACGGGCGAAAAACTCACCGCGAAGCACTACGCAGCGCAGTTCGTCAACTAGCATCCGGTACCATGGAAAACACGAAGGACGGATTCAGGCATCCGTCCTTCGCCTTTTCAATGCCTGATGATAAATTTTCCGTGTGACACTTCTCCCGCAGCCGTCAGCCTGTAGATGTACAATCCGTTCGGCAGCTCCGCTCCGGACATCGTCGCACTGTGCCGCCCCCCCTCCATGAATCCTTCCACGGGCACCGCAATCTCTCTCCCCATGCTGTCATGTACCGACAGCCGCACGGGCATGGCCTCGTCCAGTGCGAACGAAAGTGTCGCGTGGTCGTCGACGGGATTCGGCCACGAAGGATAGAGCCGCATGTGCTCTGTCTCACCGAGCGGTGCGACCGCGACCGTGCTTTCGTCCTCGACGTACAGGGAAATGCGCGAGGGATTCTCGCCTCCGATGAAGAAGGTGTTGAGCGAAGGATGTACAGGACCGAGCACGACGTTCCCGAAATTGCTCGACTGGTCGGGGATCAGGGCGGTGCCGCCGTGCACGAGCACTTCGATGACATGTCCCGCTCTGACGGTGTGCAGGATGCTCGTCAGATCGAAATCCATGGTGCGCTCGGTATTCGGATCCGCCGACTGCGAATGACCGCGATTCATCGGGATCCGGGTGCCCGCGGAGGGATCGACGTCATAGAGCAGCACATTCATCTGATACTGCTCTCCTGTCGCCCGCACGCGGAGCTGTGCTTTCCCCGCAGGCGGCAGGACGGTGAGATCCCGTGACATCGGCGCAGTCCGGAAGGAAATCGGCGTGGAGCCCAGCACGTTGATATATGTGATCACGCGTTCGCTGCGGTTCGGCGGAGGCTGCAGAGTGATTCCCGCTTCATCGAAGTACAGATCGAGCAGTTTCATCCCCTGCGGCGGCGGATCGCCCGGGAGAAGCCATCGCTCCGATTGCTGGCCGGCATACATGCGACGTGCCCCCGTGCCGCCGTCGAAGAACACCACCGTGCTGTCGGGCGATGCCACGGACGCCAGGGCGGTCTCATCCTTCAGCCAGTAGTCCAGCCAGCGGTACAGGACGTCCATGACGTACCCCTCCTGTTGGGCATCGGGCGGGAGTTCGTGTCCCCCCGGATACAGCACGATGCGCCTGGGCGCGGTCACACCGTGGAGCTGACGCAGCGCCGCGTTCTGGTTGAAGAAGCCGTCGCGATAGCTGACGAGGATCAGCGTCGGGGTCGTGACTCCGCTCTCGAGGGAGTTCGTCGAGTGATCGCGAAGATAGGATTGGATCGAGCCGAAATCACCGCTCGCGCGCGCCTGCTGCAGGAGCGCGGTCACCGCGGGCTCGAAGCGCACGTTGGGAGTCATCGTCGCGGCGGTGAAAGTCCAGTTCAGCGCGCCATTCTCGAGCCAGTTCTCCTCCGCGCGACCGTTGGCGATGATCGACACGACGCAGCGCGCACCCATGCCATAGGCTGCGGCATTCCATGCATGCAGTCCTCCCTGCGACGCGCCGAGGACCGCCACACGCTCCGGATTGATTCTGCCCCGCAGCTGCATGGTGAAGCGGATATTCTCGCGCAGGTCGTCGAGCACGCGGGGCGCGGTGAAGAACTCGAACAATCCTTCGGAGGCGCCCTGGCCGCGCACGCTGTACGCCGTGGCCGCGTAACCTTCGCGGGCGAAATCGAGCGCGAGTGATCGGTTGTTATTCTTCGAGCCGGCGAAACCATGCACCAGCACGATGGCGGGATAACCGCCGGGCGGTGCAGGTGTGACGGGCAGTGCGTATAGCGCGTCGATCCGTACGCCGTCGCTCATCACGAGCGTTGTGTCGACGACAGTCTGGGCCGGGAGCAGTGCCGCGAGAAAGAATAGTACGTTCAGAAAGACAATCGATGTGATGGAAAGGTGCTTCGTCATCTGTGATCCCGGCATTGTATGTAGGTGCTGCGTCAATTGAAAAATAACGGAAATCGTGATTCCGTGCCATTCATGCGGGGCATGCACCCGCATCTTTTCGCCGCTCTCGCTTTTTCCTTATCTTGAACGATGCATGCCCCGCGGCAGCACGTTCAAATGTGATTATCATCGGAGGCTTCGCACAATGTTCCGCACCGTTCGCCTGGCCACTCTCGTCGCGTTATCCCTTTTCCTGGTCGTCGGACTCACCGCTGACGAGGGTATGTACCCTCTGAGCGAGATCGCACGCATCGACCTCAAGGCCAAAGGATTGCAGATCGATGCATCCGAAATATATAATCCCGACGGCGTCAGCCTCGTCGACGCCATCTGCCAGGTGGGAGGCGGCACGGGAGAATTCGTCTCCGCGGACGGCCTGATACTCACCAACCATCACATTGCCTTCAGCGGCGTCACCGACGCAAGCACGCCGGAGCATGACTACCTCCGAAACGGTTTCACCGCCGCCACGCGCGACGAGGAACTCCCCGCGCGCGGATACAACTGTCGGATCACCGAGGCGTATCGCGACGTGTCGAAAGAAGTGCTCGGCGTGGTCACCGCCGGCATGACTCCCGCACAGCGCAGCGACGCGATACAGGAGCAGATGAAGAAGCTGGCGAAGGACGAGGAAGCGGGCCGCGAGAATATCTCCTGTGAAGTCTCGGAGATGTTTCCCGGCAAGAGCTATGTCCTCTTCACCTATCGCATCATCCTCGACGTCCGCCTGGTGTACGTGCCGCCGCTCGCCGTGGGCAACTTCGGCGGCGAGATCGACAACTGGGTCTGGCCGCGGCACACAGGGGACTTCTCCTTCCTTCGCGCCTACGTCGCTCCCGACGGGAAAACCTCCACGTATGCGAAGGAAAACGTACCGTACAAGCCCAAGCGCCATATCAAGGTCGCGCCGAAGGGAGTGAGCGAAGGTGATTTCGTGTTCATTCTCGGCTATCCCGGACGCACTTACAGGCACAAGACATCGGACTATATCGCGCTCTATCAGAATGTCATTCTGCCGTACCTCTCCGCGCGCTATGACTATATGATCGAGACCCTGGACAAGGCCTCGGAAGGCGATCGCACGCTGCAGCTGGCGTTCGCCGATCTTACGAAGGGGCTCGCCAACGCAACAAAGAACTACAAGGGCAAGCTGCAGGGACTGCGCCGCCTCGGATTGGTCGACAAGCGCCGCGCCGAGGAAGCCGCGCTGCAACAGCATATCGAGAGCACACCGGAACTCCGTGCGAAATTCAGCAGAACACAGGCCGAACTGCGCGGTGTCTACGCAGAGTACGAGGCGACGGCGCTGCAGGAGATCATCGCCACACAGATCGCACGCAACCATTACATCTCGATGCTCGCCTCCGTCATGAAGTCCGTGGAAAAAGGGGATGTCACCGGGGACAAGGCGGTACGCATGCAGCAGTTCATCGAAGCGCAGTACGGCCAGATTCACCAGGGCACGGAACTCGAATTCCTCGCCACGCTGCTGCATGACTTCTCGAAACTGCCCGCCACGCAGAAGCCGGCCTCGCTTCCCGCGCTCATCGGCAAGGATGCGGACCGCGCGACGGCCGTCATCCGCGTGCGCGAGGCGTTTCAGAAGAGCGCCATCGCGTCGCATGCGGGCATCAACGTGATCGCCGGGTGGAGCAGGGAGACGCTCGCCGCGAGCAAGGATCCCTTCGTCGTGCTCGCGCGCGATCTCAACGCGATCAACGAGCAGATCATCGCGCGGCGCCGATCCCGCGACGGCGAACTCAAACGACTCGAAGCCGAATTCATCGATGCGAAAATGGCATGGCAGAAAAAGGATTTCATTCCCGACGCCAACAGCACGCTGCGGCTGACCTATGGTTATATCCGCGGTTACGCCCCGGCCGATGCCACATACTTCAAACCGCAGACCACGCTTCGCGGGCTCATCGAGAAAAACTCCGGCGTGGAACCGTTCAACGCGCCATCGCAGCTCGTGGAACTCTACAACACACGGAACTACGACAAGAGCTACGAAGATGCCCTGCTCGAAGACGTTCCTGTCGCGATGCTCTACAACATGGACACCACGGGTGGCAATTCCGGCAGTCCGGTGCTCAATGCGCGCGGCGAGCTGGTCGGCGTGAACTTCGACCGCGCCTACGAAGCCACCGTCAACGACTACCAGTGGAGCGAGGACTACAGCCGCAGCATCGGCGCCGACATCCGCTACGTGCTGTTCGTCGCCAGGTATCTCGGAAAAGCGGATTTTCTTCTCCGGGAACTTGGTGTCGGCTGAGCATTCCGATTCCTCTGACATGAAGCAGTGCAGGATGGCCATACCGTTCGGCACTGCCTCTGGAAAACACGCATGAACATCATCGTCCTGAATTCCGGAAGCAACGGTAACGCCGTCTACGTCGAGTCGCAGCGCAGCGGCGCGGCGGTGCTGCTCGACTGCGGCATCTCGCGCCGGCAGATCGAGCAGCGGCTCAAGCTGCACGGCCGGTCATTGCACAGCGTGCGCGGCATCTTCGTCACACACGAACACACCGACCACGTGCGCGGTCTGCCGGTGACCACGAAACTCTATCGTGTGCCGACCTTTCTGACCGAGGCCACATGGCGCGGGATGTGGCGCAGCCGTCCGCACAAGGGGCACCGCTTCATCGGCCGCGGCGAAACGGTGAGGGTGGAGGACATCACCGTGCAGGCTTTCGCCAAGTCCCACGACGCGGCCGATCCGGTGTTCTTTCTCGTTCAGATCGGGGAGAGGCGCTTCCTCTATGTCACGGACCTGGGCGTAGGCAACGAGGACGTGGCGCGGCTGCTGGGTGAAGTCGACGCCGCGCTGCTTGAGAGCAACTACGACGAGTACATGCTCGAGCACGGTCCCTACCCGCAATACCTCAAGGAGCGTATCCGCGCGCCGCACGGACATCTCTCCAACATCCAGGCGATGGAACTGGTGGAGCAGTGCTGCAACGGCCGTCTCCGCACGCTCATCCTCGGCCATCTGAGCGAAAACAACAACACGCCGGAAGTCGTGCTGCGCGAAGTGGAGGCAGTGCTCGCACGGCGCGAGGGATTTCGTCCGCGCGTCGTCATCGCCTCGCGGCACGACGTCGGGGAAGTGCTGAGCATCGCTGCGATCGACTGACCGCGGCGAATCGAAAAAAAACATCCGCCTTTCAGCGGATGTCTTCATAGCACTCAGGTGAGTTTGTTATGGGTACATCGGTGGCTGGTTCAGGACCGCCGATGCAAGAAAATCACAGATACGCTTTCTTCATTTCCAGTTCATGCGTCAGCCGGTCGACGCCCTCGGCGCCGACTGAACGGGCATTGACCACGCCTGTTCCCGGCAAGGCGGTCTGGACGCTCGCCTGACCGCGGTCCTGAAGGTCACGGCGCCAGCTTGCATCCTCACCGTCGGCCAGCGGGGCCTGCCCGCGATGCTCGTCGAGCTGTTTGTGCAGGCGGAGGATGGCGGTTTCCTTTTTCTCCGCGAGGATGCGGTGTATGTTCTTCGCGATCGCGACTTTCTCTTCCATCCCGCGGTGGATCTCCTTCACCTTTTGCGGCGGCGTCTTGCTGCGCTCCATCAGGAAATCCTGGAAGCTCTTCATGACGATCTCATATTCCTGCTGGACGCGCGACAGTTCGAGGCGGGACTGCCAGTACTGTTCGGGATCGGCGGAGAGCAGGAAATAAAAAGGCATCGAGATCCGGAAATCGCGTGCGAGCCCCTTCACCGTCGCATACCCGGCCGGGAAACGCGCTTTCATTGCGCTGGACAGTGCGAGGTCGTCAAATTCCTCCACTCCGGAACTGACCGTGACCTCACTGAAAACCACTTCGCCCTCGGAAGTGACGTACAGCTGCACTTCAACGACCCCTTCCACGCCGTTGCTCAGCTGTACCGCGGGATAATCCGGCAGCTGAAACTGCGGCTGCAGGGCGGAGGTGAACCGCACCTGCTCGCTTTCATCAGGCAGACTGAACAGCGGGGGAATGAAACCGCGTGACTGCGCAACCACCGCGGTGCCGAGTGCGAGAAAGAGCACGCAAAAGGAGAACAATCGCTGCATCGTTTTCTCCGGAGTGGAACATATCTATGGAATGCGATAGGCTCTGCCTGTGCAGGTCACGAAGATTACACGGAATTTACGATAAAAACAAGATTCCGTTAGGAAAATGTGAGAATTTCTGTAACCTTTCCGTGGTCGGGATTGTCCACCCCTATCCCCCAAACCATCCTTTTCTCCCCGTACGTCACTTCCATGCAGGACGCAAGTACAGTATTCTTCATAATTTACTTTTCCGGAAGTCTCAGCCCGCACCGAAGCCCGCACTATCCAGGCAGATTGATTGGTCCATCCCGTTCTCTTCGTGGACTCGGTAGGAGAATATTGACCGGAATCAGCACGATTGCGTTATTTTTCGCAATTATCACCTGCGCGGGAGCGCAGCAGCTGTATTACCGGGGACAGGACTGGGGAAGCGAGGCGCAGTACTCTCCGCTGACGGTGCTGCTCAACGGCGGCTTCGATATCCTCCAGCTCGATCGCTATCGCCGGGATGTGTTCGCCTATCCCTTCGCGCAGGCCGGACGCACGGTGTTCGGCAATCTCGCGAAGCCGCTGCCGCTGATCAATCGTTATGGCTGGGGACGTTTTCTCCGACATGAAGTGCTGCCGCTGGAATTCAGCGAAGGTGCGAGCTGGTGGCCGAATTACCAGCTGCACCTGGTCGGCGGAGGCATGACCTTCGTCAAGCTCGGCGAATGGTACGAGCAGCACGGCTTCGCCGCGCCGCGCGTATGGTCAGCCGCGACCGTCATGGCCTATCACCTGCTCAATGAGGTCGTGGAAAACAACGGCGTGCAGGGAGAGCTGATCGACCCGCTGGCGGATATCTATCTCTTCGACATCGGGGGAATGCTGCTCTTCAGCATAGACGATGTCGCCGTCTTTTTCTCGGAAACGCTGCACCTGAACGACTGGTCGCTGCAACCGACACTGAACGTGAGGGACATGACGTTGCGGAATACCGGACAGTACTTTGTCGCGAAATACAACCTGCCCTTCTGGGACGGGCATTCCCTGATCTATGTCTTCGGCATCAACGGTCTGGCGGGACTCTCCCGCCGCTTCGATGACGGGAGCGCGGTATCGGTCGCTGCCGGACTGCGCAATGCGGACGTCATTCCGGAGACGGAGAATCCCCTGCATCTGACAGGCAGCCTGGTCTGGAGCGCCGGCGTGTTCTACGATCGCGAGAACTCCCTTCTCGCATCGCTCGTACTGAGCGGCATCTCTTCGAACCTCGTGACGCTCAACCTGTACCCTGGCTTCGTCGAAGCGGCCGGTGTGCGTCCGGGCTTCTGGTGCACTGTCACCACCGAAGGGAAGGTGCTCGCCGGTTTGACGGCGCGATGGGGTGTCGGGATCGGTGTGGGGAATTGACACGCGGAGGAGTTGCAGCCATGCCGCACCCACCGCGGAGCAGGCGCGATTCCTGTCGAGAGGCAGCCGCGGTCCCTGCAGAAATCACGATTTCATGGGGGCGGCCGACTTTCGCATAAGCAACCAGAGTCCGAACAGCACGAGAGGGACGCTCAGCAGCTGTCCCATGGTGATGGGCATGGAAGGATCGAGTGTGGACTGTCCGGTCTTGAAGAATTCGAGAAAGAACCGCATGGTGAAGAGCATGGCGACCATACTGCCGGTCAGGCGTCCCGCGCGCGCTGCCGCGTTCTTCCGGTACAGAAGGATCATGATCACGAATATGGCGAGATAGCTTATCGCCTCGTAGAGCTGCACGGGATGCCGCGGGATGTCGTCGACGCGCGCGAAAATGACCGCCCAGGGAACGCTGGTTGGGAGTCCCAGGATCTCCGAATTCACGAAATTGCCGAGGCGGACGAAGATCGCAGCCAGCGGAATCACCACCGAGACGCGGTCGGTCACCCAGTAGAAACTCACTCCCGGTGTCGTACGAACGAACAGAAGGATCGCAAGCAGGATGCCCGCGGCCGCACCGTGACTGGCGAGTCCGCCCTCCCAGATCTTCAGAATCTCGAGGGGGTGTGTCAGGTAGAATTCGGGACTGTAGAAGAGACAGTGTCCGAGGCGCGCTCCGACCACCACCCCGACGAACACGTACAGGAAGAGCTTGTTCAGGAGGTCGTCGCCTTTTTTCTCCCGCCGGAAGATCCACACCATGACAGCAAAGCTGCACAGGAACGCGAGGGAGAAGAGCAGACCGTACCAGCGGATGTGCCATTCTCCGATACTGAAGAATACGGGATCGGGACTCCAGGTGAACATGGGCGGATCTTTCGTGTGAAAAAAATGAAGGATACCGAAATTCGGTATCCTTCAAGTATAAGAAAATTTTCGCTGTCGCGGTGCGGGAAACTGATGGCCGTCAATCAGAAACGCGCGGGTGCCGCGCCGGCCACCTGCCGCGGATTCTAATGAATCACGAGAAGGTTTGCCGTCGCAGCGCGATCGCCTGCCTGCACGCGGACGCGATAGACGCCGGTGCTCAGCGCGGACGTGTCGAGACGGAAGCTGTGCGCACCAGCCGTGAGGTTGGCGTCGAGACCTTCGACTGCGACACGGCCCAGGTTGTCGTACACGGCAAGCTTTGCGGCCGAGCTTTCATCGAGCGTGAAGCCGACGGTGATGCCGCCTGCGGACGCGGTCGAAACGGGATTCGGGTACAGATAATCGATCCCGAAACCGGCGGCCGCGGGTGCATCACCGATGCCGGTGGTATTGTAGGGATCGAACGTCGAGGTAAACTTGAAGATGTCGAGACCCGCTGCATACACGTCGCTCTTGATGCCGCCGCTGTAGGCGGAGGAACAGGTGATCAGTCCGAAGCCGCCAGGCGTGGCCTGTACTGTCCAGGTTGCGCCGAGGTCGGACGAGACATGCGCGTTGGTGCCCTGCATGAACCAGAAGCGCTTGCCATCGGGTTCGACCTCGATGCTGCCGCCCGTCGTGACGGTGATGGTGCTCAGCTGCGTCCAGGTCTCGCCGCCGTCGCTGGTCACCGCCAGGGCGTTCGTGCCGCCGGAACTGGTCTGGGTCGTAAAGCGGATCATGCCGCGCCTGCTGTCGGCGAAGACCATATCGACGGAATGCTTGCTCGGCGTCGGGAAACTGCTCCATGTCGCCCCGCGGTCGACGGAGCGGTAGATCTTGCTGTTGTTGGTACCGAACCACAGTGTGTCGCCGGCGGCGGCATAGCTGTTGTTCCACCCCGCTTCGCCGGTGGGAGCGGCCGGTGCCCCCGGTGCCTTGGTCCACGTCGCTCCGCCGTCGGTCGTGGTCGCGATGCCCCAGGTTCCGCCGAGGGGATCTCCCTGCAGAATCCCGTTCTGTGCGTCGAACATATGAATCCAGTTGACAAAGCCCGTGATGCTGCTCACCGAGCTGCCTGTCCAGAGCGTTCCGCCGTTGGTGGTGCGGAAGACCCCAGCCGGGCCGGAATCCGGCCCGGTGCCCACGAGCGCGATGCTGCTGTTCACGCCGAACACGCAGTAGACTCCCTTGCCATTCGGAAATCCAGAACCGGCGGTGTTGCTCCATGACGATCCGCCATTCACGGTTCGCACGCAGATATCCTGACTCTGCACGTTCGCCGTCGCCCATACCACGGTTGCGCTCACCGCATCGATGGAGGTGAAGTACGGTGCACCGAACGACAGCGACGTATGCCAGGCGTCGTCGAGGAAAATCGGGATGCGTCCCATCACGTAATCAAGGTATTCGCCGTCCTCGATGCGGATGCGCACCGGCAGGTAGCCTTCGGAGGTCTGCGGTTTGTCGGAGAGCACCACGTCGAATTCGACGGTCTTCTTGTCGAAGGTATTCATGACACCGAGCGCGAAATCCGTCGCGCTCGCCGTGATGGAGGGATCGTCCAGATCGACATACGCGGTGGCCGCCGCCGATGTCGGAGCGAGAACATTCTCGAACTCCACGGTGACGCGGGCGGTCTGCCTCGGTTCCGTGAAACTCGAACCACCGCCCTGGAACACGTAAGAGAATCGGCTGATGCGAAGGCCGGGAATCTCGTCGAGATTCCGGTTGAGCGAGACCGCCTTGAACGCGTTGAGACGGGACAGGCGCTTGCTCGTCGGCGTGCTTCCGAAACGGTCAGACGTGACGCGGATCTGCGCGGCAACCTGGTCGGGGGTCCAGTCGGGATGCATGGCGAACACCAGCGCCGCGACACCGGAAGCGAGGGGAGAAGAAAAGGATGTCCCGGTCGGATTCGTGTATCCCCCGCCCTTCTTCGTGGTGAGAATACCACTGCCCGGGGAATACGTATGCACGGAGGTGCCGTAGGTACACCAGGTCGACGCCGCGCCGCTCGATTCGACCGAACCGACGTTGAGGACGCGGTTGAACGACGACGGCCAGTGCGGCGTGTAGTCGTTGTCGATCGGATCATTGCCGGAGGAACCGACCACGAGTGCTCCCATGTCGGTGACGTCGTCTACCAGATCCTGCAGAGCCTGTGACCGATCACCTGAGCCGCCCCAACTGCAATTGATGATGCGGCAGCCCATCTGTGCCGCGTAAAGGATTCCTTCGTAACCGCCGACGCCGCCGGTCTGATCCGTCGAAGCCTTGATCGCGAGTATCTTCGCGCGGTAGCTGCTGCCCGCGATGCCAAGGCCGTTGTTGGCCAGCGCCGCTGCGCAGCCGGAAGTGTTGGTGCCGTGACCGAGCGTGCCGTCCATGGGATTGTTGTCGGGCTTGGGCGCCGAGAAGCTGCCGTTGCCGAAGTAATCCCAGCCGTGCCAGTCATCGATCTTGCCGTTGCTGTCGTCATCGACACCGTTGGCTGAAAGCTCGCCGTTCGTTCCATACTCGCCGGGATTGATATAGATGCTCAGAGAAAGATCCTCATGCGTCCAGTCCACGCCGGTGTCCACATCGCCGATGATGATGGTGGAGTCCCCCGTCGTGACATCCCAAGCTTCCTTCAGCTTCATCACGGTGACAGCCCATTGCGTGCTCAGCCGCGGATCATTCGGCGTATGGGACACAGGATAAACGTAGTACGGCTCGGCGTATTCCACGTTCGGGTCGCTTGCGATCTCCTTCGCAAGCAGTGCCGGATGATCGGTCGAGCTGTAACGGATCTTGACCATGCGATCGTGGTGGTACTGACGCCTTGCGGCCTTCTGCATAGCATTCTCCTTCACGGTGCTGAACGTCTCCACCGCCGTTGCGCCCACGCGTGCGAGTATCGCATCGAGGGCGCGCACACCGAGACGATCACCGCCGCTGCTGAAGCTGACCTGCGGCCGGAGCTTGACGATGAGGACGTTGGGTACGATCTCAACGGATCTCTTACCGTAAGTGGCGGGAGAGGCAGTCCTTTCGGGAGAATCCGCAAGTGTGGGGGAGGCTGCCAGGAGCAGATACAGTGCTGCGATGCACATGCCGGAGAAAGCTTTCATAGGTCACCAGTAATGATTCAGGGGCGAGAGGCGAAAGATCGAACAAGATAATGAAGGATGGGATAATAAGAAATGCAGAAGCGCACAAAGGAATGTGTCCTCTGTGCGCTTCTGCAGAAACGGCGCCGATCGCGCTCGACTAGTTCAGTACGACGAGCTTTTGCGCGCTGCTCGTGACCGGCGTGCTCAGACGAAGCAGGTAGTTGCCGGCGGAGAGTCCGGCGGTAGAAACACGGGCGCTGTGCATGCCGGCTTCGAGCGTGGCGTTCAGCACTTCGCGTACCTTCTTGCCGCTCATGTCGTAAACTGCAAGCACAACCGCGGCCGCCGAGGGGAGCTGGAGCTGCGCGATGACGCTGCCGTCGCGTCCCGAGGCAACGGGATTCGGATAGAGCGCGTGCAGCAGCGGGATCGCCGGCGCCGCCGCTTCCAAGTCTCCGACACCGAGCACCATGAACTGGCCGGCGTAGCGGAAAATCTCGATGCCTGCGGCGAACACCATGGTGACGGCTCCGTCATTCCACTCGGCCGCGTCGTTGACGTAATTGAAATCGCTCGGGGCCGCCTGAACGTTCCATGTCGCACCGAGGTTGGTGGAGACCAGCGCATTCGCGCCCTGGAAGAACCAGAGGCGCTTCCCGCCGCGCTCGAACGCCGTCGAACCCGACGGAGCGGCGATGGTTGAGATCAGCGACCAGGTGAGACCGCCGTCCAAGGTGAGTGCGAGTGTATCCGTGCCCTGCTCGGCCTGTTTCGAGAAGCGGGCGATGCCCACGAGTTCATCGCGGAAATTGACGTCGACCGAATTCTTGCTCGGTGTGGCATACCCCGTCCAGGTCTGTCCACGGTCGGTGGAGCGATAGATCTTGCTGCTGTTCGTTCCGAACCAGATATGATCACCCACGACATCGTAACTGTTGTTCCATCCCGTCTCGCCTGTGGCCGCACCCAGCGGAGTCGAAATGGGCGACCAGGTCTGCCCGCCGTTGTTCGTCGTGGCGAGCGCCCAGGCATTGCCCTTCGGATCTCCCTGCATGATGCCGTTCTGACCGTCGAACATGTGAATCCAGTTGACGAAGGCCGTCATGTTGGAGACGCTGGACGAAGTCCAGTTCTGTCCACCGTCGCCGGTGCGGAAGATGGCGGCGTTCCCGTCTGCCGGACCCGTGCCCACGAGCGCATTGTTCTCATCGATACCGTCGATGCAGTACACACCGCGACCACTCGGGAAGCCCGTACCGAAAGCGTAGAGCCAGCTGTCGCCGCCGTCGGTCGTGCGGATCGCGATGTCCTGTGTCGGTGTGCCGTTCGGCGCGTAATCACCGCTGACCCAGACGGTCCAACGGTTCGGCTGGTCGATCGAGTTGTACGGATACGTGAGATCGACCACCGTATGCCAGGCGTCGTCGAGATAGATCGGTACGCGCACGATTTCGAAATCAACAAGCGTACCGGAAGTGATCTTCAGAATGACAGGGATGTATCCCTCGGATTGTTTGACGTCGTCGTTGAGCCGCACCTCGATGGTTATGCTCTTGGTGACCATGTTCGCCATCGCACCGAGCGGAAAGTTGGTCGTCGTGGCCGTGACCGGTGCGCCGGTGAGCACGAGATCCACCGTAGCGTCCACCGCGGGCGCGAGATGATTCTTGAGCGTGACATTGATCGTGGCGGTCTGTCCGCCCTGGCTGAAATACGCACCCTGCGGCGTGCTGACCGTGAAGCTCTCGACCGCGATCCCAGGAAGATCGTTGAGGACAGAGTTCATGGTGAGCGCCTTCTGTGCATTCGCCCGGCCATAGCGCTTCGCGTCGGGAGTCGCGCCGAAACCGTCGGCCGTGACGCGGATCTGCTGCAGCACCTGATCGGGAGTCCAGTCCGGATGCACGGCGAAGATCAGCGCCGCAAGGCCTGACATGTGCGGGGCGGCGAAAGATGTGCCGGTCACGGCCTGGTAGCCGAAGCTTCCGCGTGTCGTGAGCACGTTGGTGCCGGGTGCGTAGACGTGCACCGATGCGCCGTAGGCCGCCCAGGCGCTGTTGCTGCCGTCTTCCTCAAAGGAACTGACGCTGAGCACATGGTTCAGCGAAGCGGGGATGAACGGGTTGATGTCGTTGTCGATGACGCTGTTGCCCGCACCGCCGACGACGAGCGCGCCTCTCGACCATGCATAGTCGACGACGTCCTGCAGTGTCTGACTGATCATCGCATTGTCGCCCCAGCTGCAGTTGATGACGCGGCAGCCCATGTCGGCGGCGTAGGTGATCCCCTCATAACCTGCGAAGCCGGTCTGGCCCGCATCGTCCTGCACCTTGATCGCAAGGATTTTTGTCATGTAGCCAATGCCGGCGATTCCCTTTCCGTTGTTGGTGCGTGCAGCGGCAATCCCCGCGCCGTTGGTCCCGTGCCCGTTGAAATCCATCGGGTCGTTATCCGGATTCGGCGCCGTCAAAGTGCCGTTCCCGACGAAATCCCAGCCGCGCCAGTCGTCGATGTAGCCGTTGCCGTCATCGTCGAGGCCGTTGTCCTTGAGTTCGCCGTTCGCACCCCATTCACCTGCGTTGATCGCGAGGGAGAGGGAAAGGTCCTCGTGGGCGTAATTCACACCGGAGTCGACATACCCGATGGAGATCGTGGAATCACCCGTGGTGACGTCCCATGCCTCCTGCATTTTCAGCATGGTCACGGCCCACTGCGTTGTCAGGCGGGGATCGTCGGGCGTGTGCAGCGGACGGAAGGCGTAGTACGGTTCGGCGTACTCGACGGAGGGATCTGCCGCGAGTTCGGCGGCAAGCTGCTTCGGATCGAGCGACGCGGAGTAGCGGACTTTCACGATGCGGGCGAGACTCGCCTCCTGCGTGGAGTTGAAGCTCTTTCGCTGCGACAGGGTCCGGTGTAAAGGCTCGACGGAGGAAGCCATCGCGCGGGCGAGTATGCGGTCGACGCTGCCGATACCCGTGGCGGCCCCGCCGGGCGCGAGCGTTCGGCTGTCCTTGAATTTGACGAAGACTATCCCCGGCACGAGGTCGTTGGAAACGGTAACGGCTGGCGACGCAGGACGCGGACGTTCCTTCGCCGCGGCGTCGGTGATCATTGTCAGAGCAATGAACATTGCGAGAATTGGTACTGCAAGTCGCATAAGCTATCCGGATGTTGTGTGTGGAAGAATTCAGCTTATTTGAATAATATACGACAGCCTGCGCTGCGAGGTAAGGGAAAAATCGATCATTGCGTCTGAAGGCGAACTGATGAATTTCAGGTCAATTCCTCGTATATTGAATGCATACGACTTCTCTCGTCGAAACCATGTCACATCATCCCGGAGGTGGAGGAATGCCTGTGAAACTGCTTTCCATTTTAACCTTGCTTGTTCTCGTCTGTCCCCTGCAGGCACAGGAGCAGAAATCCTTCCGCAAACAACTGCTGGAAGAAGCCGTGCGCAAGCATACGCGCCTGCGTCTCCCGTCTGTGGAACGGGAGGCCGCGAAACTCGGGAATGACACGCACACCGCTTCATCGAAATCCGGTGATCGTATGGACAATAGTACGTCCACCGGCGTGAGGCAGAAAGCGGCGCAGGACGACGATTGGACCGAGAGCGTCATCAGCGATGACCTGTATCCCGAGTCGGAGGTGCATGCGGTGGTGAATCCGGTGGCTCCGCGCAACTTCATCGTGGCAGCCATCCGGCAGCGGGTGTCCCATGGAACCATCCAGGATCTCACCTGTCCTGTGTACTACACACTCGACGATGGAGCGTCATGGCAGGTCAGCCCCTTCGTCACCGAGCTCCCCGATCCCGATGACGTTTTGCTGGGCGGGGGCGATCCGGTACTTGCGGCGGACGATGACGGGACGCTGTATTTCTCATGGCTGGCCTTCTATCTCCCACAGACGATGGACGAGTTAGTCTCGGAGCTGTACTGGGCCACTTCCAGCGATGGAGGGGCGACATGGGTGCGGCCGGAGCGGGATGTGATCGCTACGGCTCGCTACTCGATGGATGATCCCGCGCAGAATTTTGTCGACAAGCAATGGCTGGCCGTCGATCGCAGCACGGCGCCCACGCGCGGTACCCTGTATGCCGCGTATTTCAGAGCGAGCAATGACCGCATGCAGATACGAGTGCGAAGCAAATCGCCCGGGGCGCGGCAATTCGATTCGCCGCAGGTCATCGTTTCGCCGGATTCTCTCGCCATCGTCCAGTTCACCAGCATCGATGTGGATGCCTCGGGCGGAGTGCATGTGACCTGGTTCGGTTCGGCCGATGAACAGCACTTCAGTCTGTGGCATGCCCTGTCGACGGACGGAGGCGCGACGTTTCCGTCCGTGACGAAGATATCGGATATAGTATTCCCAAAATTTTCCATTGAAGATCGGCTCGGGGAAATTCCCGGTATGTCCAGTGAACGCATGTACCCCAGTCCGCAATTCTGTGCCGACCGCGGCGGGAATCCCGGCTATGTCTATATGACATGGACCGCCAACGGTATCACGCGGAAGGAGGGCAATGGCACGGACATCTATTTCTCGCGATCCTCCGACAACGGCTTGAGCTGGGAGGCGCCGCGCATCATCAACGATGATGAAAAAGGCCTCGTGCGGGATCAGTTCCATCCCAGCATCGCCGTCAACGCGCAGGGCGTTGTCGCCGTCACCTGGTACGATCGGCGCGAGGATGAAACGAACGCCAGTGCACGCTACTACATCGCGGTATCGCGCGACGGCGGCAGACACTTCCTGCCCAACAGGCCTGTCGCGGCCCTGCCGATGAACATGTACAAGGCGAAGGAGAAAAACAGTGATTTCGGAATCGGGGAATATACACAGGTGATCGTCACCGATACCGAGATCCTCCCCTTCTGGTCCGACGGACGCATGAACGACGGGAATATCGAGATATACTGTGCGCGGCTCGGACTCGCCACGCTCGACGTGAAGGAGCTGTCACCGCTCGCGGCGGCGTTCCGGATCATCGACGCGTATCCATCGCCGGCACGGGATCACCTGCGGCTTCGTCTCGCATTCGATCGACCGATGGATTCGCGAATCATGCTCTGCGACATGCTCGGGAGAATTCTGTACGAGAGTGAAAAACGATTCGAAGCAGGGACGGATGAGCTGTCACTCGATCTCTCGGCATTGCCTTCAGGCAACTACCAGGTAGTGCTGCGGACGGAGAACGGCGCAGCGTCACGACAGGTACAGATCCTGCGGTAGCAGTTCGGGACTGGATGCGGGAATGTCCCCGGGCACGGAAAGCGAAGGGAACCGGCCTCGTCGATCGTCCAACTGGCGGTGAAGGCGATTTCTGCATTTCACCCCTGACGCCGTATTTTAGGAGACCTCGATACTGTTTCTCAATTCGGGAATAGTCATGACCATGCGAACCATATTCACCGTCGGGATACTGCTGCTCGCGTTTTCCCAGCAGGCGTTTGCTCAGATTGAAACGAAAACCAGGACGCTTTCACCGGCGGAGAAGGCGCGGCTCGAGCAAGCGGTAAGGGAAAAAGTTGCCAGCTCGAGCCATCTGATCACATCGGAGGAACTGCTCAATCTGAAGCGCGTGTACAGTCCGGCCGTCTCACCCGACGGCAAGTGGGTGCTGTACGGCGTGACCGTACCCGATATTCCGGCCAACCGCAGCAATTCCGATCTTCATCTGGTTTCGATCGAAGGAGAGCGGCACTGGCAGCTGACGGCATCGCCTTCAGCGGATTTCGAGGGCTGCTGGTCGCCGGACGGAAAAGCTGTCGCGTTCCTGTCCACGCGAGGCGGCAGTCCCCAAATTTACACGATCGCGCTCGACGGCGGCGAAGCGGTGAAGGTATCGGACGTGGAGAACGGAGTGAGCAATCTCTCCTGGTCGCCCGACGGGAAGTACTTCGCATTCACATCCGATGTCAAGCTGGATTCCACTGTCGCGGAGAAGTATCCATCCTACGCCAAGGCGAAGGTGCGCATCTACGAAAAAATCCATGTGCGCCATTGGGACGAATGGAACGACGAGAGTTACATGCATCTGTTCGTGATGCCGGCCTCAGGAGGCGAGGCCCGGGATCTGATGGCGGGCGAGCGCTTCGAAACACCGCTCAAACCCTTCGGCGGCGCGGAGCAGATCGCATGGTCGCCGGACGGCCGCGAGATCGCCTATACGTCGAAAAAAGTCGGTGACTTCGCCACGAGCACCAATTCGGATATTTATGTCGTGGATGTTGCCTCAGGCGCCACGAGGAATATCACCGAAGGCATGCCGGGCTTCGACCGCGATCCGCTGTACTCGCCCGACGGACGCTTCATCGCCTTTCACTCCATGTCGCGCGCGGGACACGAGGCGGACCGCAACCGACTGATGCTCTTCGACCGCGCCAGCGGCAAGGTCCGCGAACTCTCCACCACGCTCGATCAGTGGGTGGGTACGACAGTCTGGTCTCCCGACAGCAGGGCGCTGTACTTCGCGGCCGAGGACGGCGCCACGGTGCAGATCTACCGCATCGACGCCGGCGATGGAAGCTGGGAAATCCTTACCGGCGGTGTGTACAACCACGACGGTGGACTCGACATCACTCCCGACGGCACGACACTCGTCTACGGACGACGCAATTTCAACGCTCCGACCGAAATCTATGTGCAGCCCGCGAAGAAGGACGCGCGGCCTTTCCCGCTGACGCAGGCGAACGGCAAGGTGCTGGAGGATATCCGTCCCGCCACATTCGAGGAGCGCTGGATCACAAGCACGGATGGGAAGAAGGTGCAGACCTGGGTGGTATATCCCCCGGACTTCGATCCCTCGAAGAAGTATCCGCTCATTACCTATTGCCAGGGCGGTCCGCAGTCCACGGTCAGCCAGTTCTTCAGCTTCGCATGGAACTTCCTTCTCTACGCATCGAAGGGCTACGTCGTTGTCGCACCGAACCGCCGCGGTCTCCCGGGTTTCGGGCAGGAATGGAACGACGCGATCAGCCAGGACTGGGGCGGCATGCCGATGCAGGACATTCTCGCCTGCACGGATGCGATGCTCAAGGAGCCCTATATCGACACGAAGCACGTGACGGCCATCGGCGCCAGCGCCGGCGGGTATGCCGCATTCTGGCTTGCCGGGAATCACAAGGGACGCTTCAGCAGTTTCGTCTCGCACTGCGGCGTGTTCAATCTGGAAAGCATGTACGGGGCGACCGAGGAGCTGTGGTTCACGAACTGGGAGAACGGCGGTCCCTACTGGGACGCACAGGCACGGAAGAACTACGACAAGCACTCACCGCACAGATACGCACAAAACTGGGATACGCCGATCCTCATCATCACGGGGGAAAAAGACTATCGTGTCCCTTATACCCAGAGCCTCGAGGCATTCACCGTCGCGCAGGTCAAGGGCATACCTTCGAAACTCATCGTGTATCCGGATGAGAATCACTGGGTCCTGCATCCGCAGGAACAGCTCATCTGGTTCGAGGAGTTCTTCGATTTCATCGGCAGGCATCGTAAGTAGGAAAGTAGGGGAGAAGGAAAGAAGGGGAGAAGGAAAGAAAGAAAGTAGCCCCTTCTTCCCTCCTCTCCTCCTCCCCTCCTCTCCTATTTCACCAGGAGCATGCGTTTCGTCGCGCTGTAGCCGGCGGCGGTGTAGCGGTAGAAGTACGTGCCCGAATCGACGAGACGTCCCGCGTCATCGCGGCCGTTCCAGCTGCCGGCATATCGGCCCGCTTCCATGTATTCGTCGGCCAGCACGCGCACACGCGCGCCGAGGCTGTTGAAGATCTCGAGGCGCACGTGCCCGGCCTCGCCGATCCGGAAGCGGATGGTCGTCTCGGGATTGAAGGGATTGGGATAATTGCCCTCGAGCATGTGATCGCTCACCGCACCGGGCAGAGGCTGCACGGTCGTGGTGACGGGGAAATCAGTCGGATCTCCCGGCCGGGTGACCAGTGCGGGATTGCCTGGCGCCGGTTGTCCGCTCCTCCAGATTCCCTCGGGATCCTGAAGCTCCTGGCCGTTCGTGAAACCATCGCCGTCGGAATCGAGAACGGCGAGCGCCGCACTCCATTTCACTTGTCCATTGACCCCCGGTTCGGTGAGATGATTCGCCTCGACCTCCTGTCCGAAGACGTTGCGCGGACCGCCGCCGGCAGGATTGACATGACAGTTCGCGCAGGCGTTCTTCGTGCCGTTCGGTATCTGTCCGACGCGGAATGGACGGGCGATGATGAAGGTCGCTGACGCGACGGCAAGGAGGATGGAGAAAAAGAGAATCTGTCTTTTCATTTATTGCTCCAGAAAAAGGTTGAACAGTAGTGAGTGAACTCCGTGATGACTCCGCTGCTGGAAGGCAAGCAGCGGTGTGATGTCGGACTGCGACGAAGCGCGTGTACTAGAGAGCGAGCAGGCGCGTGATGTTGAAGCCGATGTGCCAGTCGGCATCGTTGAAAGAATCCTCGGCTCCGGCAAGCACCTGCGCGGTGTTCAGGAGATCGTTGTTGCTCAGGATGATCTTGAAGAAATGGCCGCCGGTTTCCAGCTCGATCCCGAATGCGACGGTATTGTGCTTTGTTCTCCATCCGCTGACGGTGGGGATCCACTCGGCCAGGACATTCAGCACGTTGGTGATGTAGTATTGCGCGTGCACGCCCATGACGAACGAGTACTGACGCTCGGGACAAAGTATGTGACTGTTCCCGACGTAGGAAGGGACGACGCCGAGTGCGAGGTTGTCCCCGTACATCGTGTTGACGATCAGCTGAGCGTAGTACTGCAGATTGTCCGCGTCGCCTGCGTCTCGGTTCGGGACATCCGTGTTCCATGCTGCGCCGACGCGCGCCGCCACGAGCACCGGCAGCAGGTCGTTCTCAAACGAGAACAGCTGCTGCTTCACGTGAAGGTCGAGGTTGTCCTGCACGTTGCTCCGCCCCAGGGTGACGTACCCGATGTTGCTGTAGGCATATCCGAGCGCGAGCCGGATGTTGACCGGTCCGTCGAAGCCCCACAGGTTCCTGCTGCCATCGCTGATCGTCGGGATGAAGCGATGGGAAATTTCGAACTCGAGATTTCCCTGCTGCAGCACCTCCGCGGTGGGGAGATTCACCGCCTGGGTGGAGTGGAACAGCTGGAGTGGAAGGTGCGCCTCCTCCTCGGAGCGCTTCCAGCCCGAGGATTCCTCCTGAGCCGCGGCAGGGAGAACGAGACACAGAGTGAGCAGGCCGATGATCGCAGAACGCATATTCGATAATCCTGTCATTTGACTTTTTTGACTGTGAAATCGAGCACGAGCTCCATGTTCTCGTCGATCTTGACGAACATGAGCTGCGGAACCTCGATCTTGTGATGGGTGAGCCGGACGTCGAAGGTCGTCCTGATGCGCAGCTTGTCGCCACTTCCGCTGATCGTGCCGGTGACCTCCATGCCGCGCTTGACCCCGTGAATGTCCATGCTGCCCTGTACCTTGACCTTGGTCTTATCGCCCGACGGTGTCGCCTCCGTGATCTTTCCCGTGAATTTCGCGTAGGGGTATTTGTCCGTGTGCAGATAGTTCTCCCGCATGTGGCGGTTGCGGAGACCGATCCCGGTGTCGAGTTTGCGCAGATCGACCTCGAAGTACAGTCCGCTGCCGGAGGTGAAATCATTGCCCTCATGAACGAGGTAGCCGTCTATCGCCTCGGTGACGCCTTCAAAGTCTTCCACCGGCGCGTCGGAAATGAACTTCACGCTGTTCCTCGCGCTCTTGTCCACGTGGTATTCGGTTTTCTGCGCCAGACCGTCGAACTGTGCGATGAGCAGCAGCACGAACAGAAGCGGACGAAGCGGCAGGCTTGCCGGCCGCTTCGATTGCAGTGCAGAGATGATTCGTTTCATGTGTACTCCTTTTTCCGGAAAGCGGATCGAGAGTGGATGAGTTTCGTTCGCAGGCGGATCAGTTCCTCAGAGCTCCCGCGTCGATCCACGCCGCGATGGAATCGATCACGGCGCTTTCGATGGGACCGGTTGGCGGCATCACCGGAAGACGTTCCCTGCGCAGCAGCCGGATGACCAGGCTCTGTGCGCTGCTGCCCGGCTCGATGCGTTTGAGAGACGGGTCGTTCAGGCTGGTCACACCGACGAGTTGGACGTATGCCTGACCGGTCGACAGGTCGAGTCCCGAAGCCGGCGAGCTGCCGCTGTGACATCCCGCGAGCGCGCAGGACTGCGCGAATACGCGCTGTTCGATGTCGCTGAACCGCGCGCGAACCGGATCGGACATCGGTTCGCCACAGTCCGAGACAATCGAATCCGTGCAGCCGGCGGTCAGCAGCGCGATGGAAATGGCGAGAAGAAGCAGTACGGCGGATTGTTTCGGCATTGTCATTGCTCGCTCAGAGTGTCTGCCCTGAAGGGACACACACGGGTTACAGTGTACAGGCGTTGCGGTTGGAGTCTTGAAGGGAGACATCCGGTACAACTCTCTCGATGCTCCTCAACATCAAGACGCGCGGCGGGACAACTGGCTCAGGATGGAAGTTGCTCGACAATGATACGCAATAATACTTAAAACTTAAAGGAATAAATTTTTCCCCGTTCGCGGACGTAACTTTCGAGTTATTGAGGGTATCGGATATCCGAAATGCACGGAGAAAATCCCGTGGGCGGAGGATCGGATGCAGCGGAGGAAGGATCGGGAATAAAGCAGGGGGATGTGCGGGGCAGAGGATCGGGCGAGGCAGACGTCGAAGCGCGCGCAGGGCGGCTGATCACTCGAGGAAGGTATCGAGGCGGTGCGCGAATCTGCGAAGCAGCAGTTTGAGCTCGCGCGTGTCAACGAGTTCCTGCGCTTGTCGCACGCTCACCCAGCGGCGCTTTCGCACGTGCTCTTCCTCCCAGTGATCGAGCACGTCCGTGACCATGAGACCGAAGACCTGCACACGGCAATTGCCGTTCCATTTTCTGTAGACGTAGTCACCGATGCGTTCGTCCGAGACGATGCCGTCGACACCCGCTTCTTCAAGCGCTTCCTTTCGCGCAGATGCGCGCGCCCCCATGCCCGGTTCGATCACGCCCTTCGGAATGATCCAGCGTCTCTTCCGCGCGCTGGTGATCAGCAGAACCTCGATGCCCCGATGATGCCGGCGCCAGGGGATGACGGCGGATTGCTCGAAGAACCAGACGGGAACGGTGTATTCTGCAGAGGACATGGCTCAGATGAAGTAGAGCAGCAGGAAGATCGCGTAGAAAATACCGGTGATCGCGAGCGCGACACCGAGATTCTTCATCAGCTGAAGGAGAGGCGTCGCCGCCACGGCGAAGGAATAGCGTGCCGCGATGCCTGCTGTGAACAGCGTGATTCCCCCGTAGCCGACGCTCGCCGCACAGAGAGGATCCGTGTCGCCGAGCAGCGCCAGCGCGGGCCCGAGAAAGAACACGAGTGCGCCGAGTCCGGCGCAGACGATGTATAACGCGCTTCCCACTCCGGGCTGTACGCTCATCGTTGCGTTTCCTCCTGCGTCGACTTCGTTGTGTCGGCGATCACCGCGGGCGCCGGAGTGAGGCTGTCGAATTGTGCCGGATGCTGTCTGGCGCGCACGGCGTCCAGTTTCTTATAGTCGAGTTCGCTGCCCATCATGCTGTGTGGAATCATATACGCCACGATCGTCAGCAGTGCGGCGCCCAGGGCGAACCAGCGGCGGGCGGGATGGCGCTCGAGCGCATCACGCTTCCAGATCGCCGCCAATGCGATCAACCAGCCGATGAAGATGATGAGCGTTTTATTGTCCGTGAGATCGGTGCCGTAGGGAACGCCGGTCCAGTATGCGCCGAACGCGTATTTCTGCACGATGGGACCGAACACCAGTCCACCGACGAAAAGCAGACCGGTTGTCCAGAGAGCATACCTGCGCAGTCTGCCGTTCTTTCGGAATACCTCGATGCCCGTCCTGGTGGACCAGAGCATGGCGAGGAAGATCACGATCACATGCGGAATCAGCACACCAGCGGGTACGGCGCCTTTGAAGCGCGTGACGACGGATTCATGTGCCGGGATTCGGTGGACCGCCCCGTCGTCAGCCAGCTCCACGAAATACTCGAGCTTGCCCGCGGGCGGCTGATGCGGAAGCCAGCCGCGCAGCGTGTCACCCGAGCGCAGCAGCGGGCGGCGGCTCCACTCGTCGTCGGTCTTGTAGCGCTTGAACACGACCTCGCCGGACAGGCCGCCGCCGGCATCGATCAGCGAGAACGGCTGGTCACCCTCGCCCCCATGCGTGCGGGTCAGCGAATATGTAACGTCGGAACCATGCAGCTTCGCCGTGCCGTCAAGCGGATAGGATGGACCGGTGATTCGCTGATAATAGGCGGACGCCAGCGTAATGATGAGAGCAAGTATCCAGAGCAGTATCGTTCGTGTCATTTGCATTCCGGGTGCGGGTGGTACAGAGATGGCAATATCGGATGAAAAGGAGTGGAATTCCAACTCCCGGTCACGGGAATATGCAGCAGCCGCGCTGAACGGGTGCAGGCAAAATCGAGGCGGTGATGGAATATCAGACGGATAGAGGGTAAATTAAACGACGCGGATGGAACAATTTGCGTCACATTCACGCCGGCAAACCACCTTCATTTCGCACAAGGCAACATATGACACCGAACTTTACACGCGCAGTCTCCATGCTGGCGCTGCTGCTGCTTGCTGCTTGCGGCACGCCCACGGAAAAAGAAACGACCATGACTGAGATGAACATGACAAAGGAAGCCGTCTCCGCCGCGGTGGACACGCTCGTCGCACGGCATGGCGAGTCGCAGCGCCCGCGCATCGAACGCGGTGTGCGGCAGGTGGCGCGTTTGTGGCGGAGCGAGGACGGCACACCGGAGGAGTTCCAATCGTTCTGCGCGGCGCAGTTCATCGCCGATCCCGATCTGCTCGACGCGAGCTTCGAACGCCTGCAGCACAACCTGACGCTGCTCTGGGGATACCTGACCGAGATGGGCCGCGACCTGAATGTCCCGCTGCAACTCGAGCAGGGGCCGGTTCTCCCCGTGGATTATCTCTTCGGTGAATTCACTCCCGCTGCTCATGTGAACGAGGATCTGTTCAGGACGAAAATCGCGTTCACCGCATTGTTGAATTTCCCGCTGTCCACGCTGAAGCAACGGCTGGACGAAGGGGAGAAATGGACGCGCCGGCAATGGGCGGAAACCCGCCTCGCCGCGAGCTTCGACACGCGCATTCCGTCGGAGGTCAATCAGGCGCTGAACGTCGCCTACACCAATGCCGATAATTACATCAGCGGCTACAACATCATCATGCACAACGTGCTGACGAAGAACGGAGATCGTCTCTTCCCGGAAGGTCTCTCCCTGATCACGCACTGGGGACTGCGCGATGAACTCAAGGCGCAATACGCGAAACCGGACGGGCTTCCGCGGCAGCAGATGATCCACAAAATCATGGATCGCATCATCTCACAGGAAATACCGCGCGAAGCCATCAACAATCCCGCCGTGGACTGGTACGTCGAGGCGAATCGCATCGCCCCCACGGGGCAGAAGACCGGGGACGCCGATCCGCCACGCGAGGATGACGAACGCTATCAGCACTGGCTCGACATTTTCAAGGCCGAGCGCGGTGTGGATCCTTACACGCCCGACAATCCGACGCATATCGCGCGCCGCTTCAACGAGGACCGCGAGATTCCGGAAGAACGGGTGGAGGAACTTCTTCTCTCCGTTCTGACCGCCCCGGAAATCAAGCAGACGGCTGGGCTCGTCCGCAAGCGTCTCGGTCGCGATCTCGAGCCCTTCGACATCTGGTATCCCGGATTCAAGAGCAAGCCCGCGATCACCGAGGATGCGCTCGACCGCATCGTGCAGCGGAAATACCCCACCGTCGAGGCCTTCGAAAACGACATCCCCGCGATCCTGAGGAAGCTGGGATTCTCCAGCGAACGAGCGGCATTCATCGCAGGAAAAATCACCGTCGATCCGTCGCGCGGCGCCGGACATGCCATGGGTCCCGGCCGTCTCGTGGACAATGCGCATCTCCGCACGCGCGTGCCGGAAGGCGGGATGAACTACAAGGGCTACAACATCGCGATCCATGAACTCGGCCACAACGTCGAGCAGGTGATGAGCTTTCAGCTGATGGATTACACGATGCTGCGCGGCGTGCCGAATACCGCATTCACCGAGGGCTTCGCCTTCGTCTTCCAGTCACGTGATCTCGAACTGCTCGGTCTTCGTGCCGACGAATCGCAGGCCCGGGCGATGAACACGCTCGACGTGCTGTGGTCGACGTACGAGATCGCAGGGGTCGCGCTGGTGGACATGCGTGCGTGGCGCTGGCTGTACGCACATCCCGAAGCAACAGCGCCGGAGTTCCGCGAAGCCGTGACCGGCATCGCGAAGGAGGTGTGGAACAGCTACTTCGCACCTGTCCTGGGAATGAAGGATGAACCGCTCCTCTGCATCTACTCGCATATGATCGACGCAGGGATGTACACGCCCGATTATCCGCTCGGCCATATCATCGCCTTCCAGGTGGAGCGGTTCCTGGAGAAAAAAAATCTCGGCAAGGAGATGGAGCGCATGTGCCTGATAGGCAGCGTCGCTCCGGACCTGTGGATGCGCCAGGCAGTGGGCGCGCCGATCTCGACCGGGCCCATGCTCGAAGCCGCACGCAAGGCGCTGGCGGAAGTGCGCTGACCATCCCGAATTCAGACCAGACAAAGGCCGCGGACACGATCCGGCGGCCTTTGTTGTTATAGAAGGCGATGAAATACGGGATTGAGAAATGAACAGAACGGAAGACATAGATATCGTGATATTGGGAGCCGGCTATGGCGGGATGAGCTGCGTGACGCGGCTGTCGCGCCGGTTCCGCCGGTTCCCGAATGTCCGCATCCATCTCGTGGACAGGCATACGTATCATCTGCTCGAAACGCGGCTGCATGAACGCGCAGTGCGCGAATCCGAGGTCACCATTCCCCTCGCGCGCTTTCTCGCGAAACGGGAGAACGTGACATTTCACCTCGGCGAGGTGACGCATATCGCACTGGACGCGCAGTACGTGGAGCTCGATTTCGGCATGTCCGAGACCTCGGCCCCGCAGCCCCGCCGCATCCGCTACGACTATCTTGTCATCGCCCTGGGCAGCAAGACAAACTTCTACCAGATTCCCGGTCTCGAAGAACATGCCTTCCAGCTCAAGGAACTGGATGATTCGGAACGCATCCGCGTGCACACCGAGCGCATGTTCGCGATCGCGGCCTCCGAGACCAACCGCAACAAGCGCAGGGAATATCTGCGCTTCGTGATCGGCGGAGGAGGCCTGACCGGCGTGGAACTTGCGACGGAGATGGCCGAACGCTTCGACTCACTCAGCGAACAGTATCATATCGATCCCTCCGAGCCCGAGATGGTGCTCGTGGAACTGTCCTCGAGCATCCTTCCCTCGCTCGACGGGAGGCAGGTTGCGCGCTCGATCGAGGCCCTGCAGGCGATGGGGATCCAGATCCTGACCAACACGCGTGTGACCTGTATGCGGGAACAGGATGGCAGGCTCGAGATGCTGCGAATCCCGGGCGATGCGATTCCTACCAGGACGATGATTTGGACAGGCGGAATCCGAATATCCGATTTAATCCGCCGCAGCGGGGCGGAAACAGGGCCGCAGGGCCGCGTCATCGTCAACGAATTCCTGCAGGTGAGACACTATCCCGAGGTGTTCGCGATCGGCGACAATGCCCTGGCCATCAATCCGCAGTCGGACAAGGCGGTTCCCACCGCCGCACAGTTCGCACTGCAGCAGGGATATATCACCGCTGACAATCTGGAGCGAATCATGGACGGCCGCGCCTTGAAAGCCTATCGCCCCAGGGTGCTTGGCGAAGTCGTCTCGCTCGGCAGGCACCTCGCCATCGGCTGGGCGGCGCTGCCCATCGGGATGCGGATCCGCTTCGTCGGATTCGTTGGCAGCCTGCTCAAACGGGCCATCAGCGAAAGGCATCTCTTCCTGCTCTGGAAGGAAAGGCAGAACTGGACAGGCCAGTGGTAAGGGAGACATTGCTCCGAAATGCCGACAGCCCCGGTGCGCACCCGGGGCTGTCTTCTTCCCAAATCTTCTCGAAGTCTATGAAGTCTTGATCAGTGTCTGTGTAAGGACTCCAGCCCTGGTCTGGAGTCGAACGTTGTATAATCCCGGAGGTAGCGACACCGACCCGAATGGAATGACGTGATACCCGGCCGTGAATTGCTCTTCGGCGACGGTGCGCAGGATGCGGCCGAATACGTCGTGAACAGTGATCAGCACCGCACTTTCCCTCGGAAGGGCGAAGGAGATCCGGTTGTATTCTACCATATGCTGTTTCAATCCCGGGCTGACACGCATCGAAGCGGGGATCTCATCGGGAGTAACCATCACCGCCTGCGAATACATGGCGTTGCCGCGGGTGTCGATCTGTTTGAGACGGTACAACAGCACTTCCCTGCTGTTCAGTTTTTCCACGAAAGCATAATCCTGGTCTCCGTTGGCCGTACCGCGTCCTCGCATGAATCCGATCGTGGTCCATTGCTCTTCGAACTGACTCTTGCGCTCGATTTCGAAGCCCAGATTGTTGCGCTCGCCACGCGTATTCCAGTTCAGTGTGATCATGTCCTGAATGCGTGCGACAGAGAAACGCCTGATATCCACGCTGCCGGAGATGTTGGTCGGTTCCGAAGCGGCCGCTGGGCAGGTGAGCGCAGCGAGAACGATCGTCAGGTATACTGCGAATTTCATAATGTCCTTGGAATATCTTGTTGTTGACTGCACAGAGCAATCATCGTGCCAGCGAGGAAGACGCCTGTAAACAGTGGTTTTGGGCATCTCCTGTCGAGAACATACGGGATGCGGACAGGCGCGTTCGGTTTACGAACGTCAGATCACTGCGATACGCTGGAAGTGCACTCCCTCTGAAGTTTCCAGTCGTAAGGAATACACGCCTGCCGGGAGCGCATAAGTGCTGAATGGAAGGAAATGATGCCCGGCTTCGAGCTTGGTGGTATGTAGCAGGGTGGAGACACTGCGTCCGAAGCTGTCTATCATTGTCATGGAAACCGCCATCGAACTGCCGAGTCCGAACGAGACCGTACCGAAACGCGTGAACGGGTCGACGGTGTGCTGCCAGATGACAAAGGAATTCGGCACGAGATGCGGCATCACGCAGATTGCCGGAGTCGGGACGCTCTTCCCGTTCGCTGCAACCTGGCGAATCCGGTAATACGTCACACCGCGCACTCCTGAACGGTCAAAGTAGCAGTAACCGCTCCTGTTGCGTTTTGTATCCGCGCGTTCGTAGCTCACAGTGCTCCAGCGCTCATCTGCCTGCGACCTGCGTTCAACCGCAAATCCAAGCGCATCGGCGTTGTGGCGCACCGTCCAATTCAGACGTACCAGATCCTTGACATAGGAACCCTCGAATGAGATAAGATCCGCTTCGGGTGAGCCTTGATCAGTCATCCCCATGGGAATAGGGAGTGCATCGAATGATGCCGGCAATGTCCGCGGTGTAAAATGCATCAGGTCTGGCATCTCTGCTGCCGGTATCGCCGTGCGCGTCCGACCGCTCGGGAATGCGTCACCCGTATGCTGCTCCGATACGGAACCCGGGACCGACGGAAACAGCATGGCAAAGTCCCCGGTCTGTACGGAGGTTTGCCCGATACTCACGCCGGACAGCATGAACAGCGCCAGTGCGGTAATTTTGATGCGATGCATGGTTCTCACCGTATTCTGAACGACATAGGTAATCCTGTCACAGAACAAGTGAGAGTGGAGAGAGGTGAGTGAGAGTGAGGACTGCAATGTATGGCGGTCTTTCCCGAAAAGCAAGAAAAAAATTGAACAGCCAGGAAAAAAACGCATTTCCACGCAGAACGCGGAGATGCGAGTTCAAGGATTCCCGTGAATCACAGCTGCGATGTGCGCGGAAGCCCCGCCGTTTCTGATCCCGGTAGATTCGATCGTTCCGAATCAGGCGGTCAGTACAGGTCGGGAAAAAGCATGCGTTCGACCGTCTCGATCACGATGTGGATGATTTTGATATGCATCTCCTGTATCCGGTCGGAAGTGTTACCCGGCACCAGTATGGGAAGGTCGCACAGTGGCAGCAATGCGCCGCCTCCCTTTCCCAGGAGTCCGACAGTCGTCACTCCGCAGGTGCGTGCTTCCTCCGCCGCCCGCAGCATGTTGGGTGAATTGCCGCTGGTGCTGATAAGCAGGAGCAGGTCGCCTTCCTTTCCGAGTGCTCGCACCTGTCGGGAAAAAACCTCGGCGAAGCCGTAGTCATTCGCAACGCAGCTCATGTGCCCGGGATCGCTGAACGCGATGGCGGGAAGCGGCGGACGCTCCTTCCGGTAGCGGCCGCTCCACTCCTCCGCGAAGTGCATCGCATCGCTCATCGATCCGCCGTTGCCGCAGGACATCGCCTTGCATCCTGCGCGGAACGTGGCTGCCAGCTTATCGGCGAAGAGCTGGACCCGGGGGAACTGCTCTCCGTCACTGATGAAATGGGAGAGGCAGTGTTGTACCTCGTGAAACGCATGTTCGATGCTGCTCATGACAACCCCGGATTCGTTAATGCAGGACCTTCAATTCGAGATTCCGCAGGCGGCCGGCGGAATCGTCGCGGACATCGGCGTGCAGTGAATTGCCATGCGCGTCCATCGTGACAATGGCAGCGAAGCCCTCCACCTCGAATTGCCAGAGCGCTTCCGGAACGCCGAACTCCTCGAGGAAATGGACACCCGAGACTTTTTTGACCGTCACGGCATAGTATTGCGCGGCTCCGCCGATGGCGTTGAGATACACGGCGCCATGTTCTGCCAACGCCTGCAGCGTCTTCGGACCCATGCCGCCCTTTCCGATGATGGCGCGCAGTCCGAATTTCCTGATGACATCCGCCTGGTACGGTTCCTCGCGAATGCTCGTCGTCGGACCCGCGGCCATCACGTGCCATTCCCCTCCCTCATCCTTGAGCATCACGGGACCGCAGTGATAGAGCACGCCGCCGCTCATGTCCACGGGAGCGTCATGATCCATCAGGTAGCCGTGCAGTGCATCGCGGCCGGTGAACATGCGTCCGTTGATCAGCACGATATCACCTACCTTGAGCGAGCGAATCGTTTCTTCGCTGATGGGTGACTGCAGCACCACTTCCTTGCCGGTCAGCGGTATCCCCTCGCTCTTCGCCATCTTCGCGGGATGCATGTCGCGGTACATCCACTTCGTGATTTCTCCGCTTGCGGGATCGACATGAACACCGAGGCGGCGGAAAGCCCAGCAGTCATAAGCGACCGACACGAAGAAACACGCCGGAAGTCGATGGTAGCTTCCAATTTTACAGCCGATGAGCGTGCTATTTCCGCCGAAGCCCATCGGACCGATGTTCAATCCGTTCGCGTACTCCATGATATAATTCTCGAGTTCGGCAAGCTGCGGATCGGGATTGGTGTCGTCGAGTTCGCGGAACAGCTGTTCCTTCGCGTATCCATATCCCGAGGCGCGGTCCGAGCCGATAGCCACGCCGATCGCGCCCACCGAGCATCCTTCGCCCTGCGCCTGCCACACCGCGTGGAGAATGCACTTGCGCACGCCGTCGAGATCGCGGCCGGCCTTGCCGAGGTGTTCGATGACCATGGGGAGGGAGTACTGGATATTTTTATTTTCGCAGCCGCCGCCCTTCAAAACGAGTTTGACCTCGATGTAATCATTCTCCCATTGATCCCAGTAGAAAATCGGCGCACCGGTTCCGAGGTTGTTCCCGCTGTTCTTGCCGCTCACGGAATCGACGGTGTTCGGCCGCAGCTTCCCCAGGCGCGTCGCCTCCGCGATCGCCCAGAGAATGTCCTGCTTCATCTCGATCTGGCTGACGCCGACCGGAGTCTTTATCTTGAACGTCGGCATGCCGGTGTCCTGACAGATGGCGCCTTCGGTCTCACAGGCCATGTCGACATTCCGGGCGATCATCGCGAGCGCCATCGATGCGCGCGATCCGGGTGCCTCCTTGTCGAGAATGGCGTTCATCGCGCGCCGGACATCGGCGGGAAGATTTGTCGAGGTCTGAATGATCAGGTCGAGCATGCTCTGACGAAAGTGTTCCATGCGTTGCCTCACGGGTTGAATCAGGGGAAGCGGATAAGGGAGTAAATTATACGATGAATCGCTGTCGGAATCAAACGGCGACCCCGGGCTGTCCGTTTTTCTTATAATAATATCTTAAAATATTCTTGACATTTATTTAGCATACACATAAGTTGACAGTAGCAATTTTATCCTTTCTGCACAGCAATATGGAAGATCTAGAAACCTACCGAAAAGCCGAACGTCTGGCGGACCTGACCCTGGGATTGGTCGCGTGCTGCCAGAACAAACAGGAAGAGATCGCCGAACGCGCGGATCTGTCCGTGTCCGAATTCAAATGCCTGCGGGCATTCCGCCGCGACACGGAAATGTCCGTCAAGGACATCGCGAGCCGCATGCACCTGACAAGCAGCCGTCTCACCCGAATCATTGATGGTCTGGTGAAAAAGCGTTTCGTAACGCGGCATATCGATCCGTATGACCGCCGCATCATCAACGTCCGCCTGACCAAGCAGGGAGAAACAATTGCCCGGAAGGTGACGAGCGATTGCATCCATGTCTACGAACAAGTGCTGGGAATTCTCCAGCCGAAGGAACACGACCGCATCATCGGCGCAGTGTATGAACTTGCGAACGTGATGCAGATCCGGACCGAATTTCTTGAGGACTACGGCAGGTAATTGCGCCCAGCAATAAACACCTAACTCAAATAATTCGGTACGCAAATATTAAGACGCGCACATATCGGCTCCGCCGGTGGGTGCGCGTCTTAATATTTGCCGCGGTACGCCCTGCCGACGACGTAGATCAGGATGCAGACCGCAAGTCCGGAATACATCGGTTCGATGCCGAAGGGATAATGTGCGACTCCCTGCACCGCGTTCAGGCGGCCGATCAGAAACCACGATGTGCTGACCGAGAAACCGCCGAGCATCGCGGCGAAAGTATGGGCGTTCGAGACGCGCAGGCGGGGATAGTAGCTGGCCGCGAGCGGAAGCAGCAGCGCGGGAATGAACAGGGTGCCGATGACGTACCAGAGATCGATTACCGATGGAAAGAGAAGCGCAGCCGCCATCGAGACAACCGTGGTGAAGAGCACACCGTACTTCGTATAGCGCGTGATTGCATGGTCATCGTCACTGCCTCCCCAGCGTGCGATGATATCGCGGCCGACCGTGAGCGCGGCGATGAACATGAGACCGTCGGAGGTCGACATCACCGTCGCGAGCATGCCGATATAGAACACGCCTTTCGCGGCGGACGGCAGCACCGCTTCCGCGAGAAGCGGGTAGGCCATCGACGGCTGTGTGAGATCGGGCAGCAGGGCGCGCGCGTAGAGTCCGGCGAGCGTGGTCATCGTGTCGAACACGAACCAGAACAGGACCGACAGCAATATGCCGTTCCGCGCGGTTCGCGGAGATTTCGCGCTGAGCGTGAACTGGTGAAACTGCGGCGAGACCAGTGTCCACAGAGCGATGAAGAACCAGACGAGGATATACTGCCAGGAATTTCCGCCGGTCAGCGTCAGATGCGGCGGCGGCAGATGTTCTGAAAGGAAGGGCTGCACTCCGAATTGCGGAATCAGGAACATCAGCAGGACGAAGAATCCGCCGAACATCAGCAGGAACTGCAGCAGGTCGATACGCACGACGGCGCGGAATCCGCCGACGTACACGTAGATCATGGAAATCACGCCCCATACGACGAGGCAAGGCAGGAGGCTCCAACCGGTGACCACCTGCAGAAGGACCGCGAGCATGAGAAGGTATGGCGCGGGAGAACTGTTGAAGAAAACCAGCACCGAGCCCAGCAGTCCGGTTTTCCGACCATAGGTGTGGTACAGCTGATCCGGTATGGAGTACATGCCCGTGTCGCGCACCCGTTTTGCGAAGAACAGAGCGAATGCCACCGCGAAAACGTAGTACGGAAAGCCGAAGACGAACCAGTTGGCGATCCCGTACAGGTAGCTGAATTCGCCGACGCCGAGTATGCCGCCGTACCAGGTCGCCACCAGTGCCGCCACGAAACCGGGGAGACTGAGCATGCGTCCGCCCAGAAGGAACTGTTCGGAACTGCCGCGGTTCAGCGACGAACCGCGGAGGCCCAGATACAGAAGCACTCCGAGGTACGCGGAGACGAGAAGCCAGTCGATCAGGGAAAAATGGAGGAGGGACACGGGGCCGCGGTCTGTGATGGAAGAAAGAATATACAAAGGGCGCCGCATCAGGCGCCCGCTCGCAACGCGCTTCTCAGCGCGGCAGGGTTTTCAATATTTTCTTTGGGACCGGATGACGTTCGCGGTACAGATGCTCCGAAATCTGTCTACTGTGCCGGTCGCTGTCAATCGTCACGAAAACCAATTTCTCCATGCACTCGCTGCATATGCGGACCTTGCGCTCGCCTTCCATATCGAGCGGTTTTTTGAAGTACAACTGCTCCGACGGAATCTTGTGGCCGAACAGGCACGTATGTTCCTTTTCGGAAATGCCCGTAAGCCATTCGTACTGTTGGGAAGATAGCGCGTTGAAACGCTTCAGTGAACGGAGGAACTCCTTCTCGGACTGATATACCGCCATAGAACTACTCCGGATGTAAAGAGTGATGGGCGCTCGATTGCATGCTTCGACACGAGAATTGTGGAATCCGCAGTCGGGACATGCAATGTAACAAATGAAAGACAATTCCGACAGGGGGAAAGAAATCGCGGGGCAAATTCTCGAAACAAGTGCATAAATATCATTTTTTCCGTTATATTCGATACATACGTAAAACGAAGATCCGGCAGATGTCTCAAATCTCGGCGGCACTTTTGGCTGTCTGCTTGCTGCATTATCCGGCAGTACTGCGGGCTTCGACGGGGATCCCGGGCGGGCGGCCGTCCGCGATCCCTGCTGCCTCACTCGGCCCGAATACCTGCGCGCGATTGACGGAACGAATACGGTCCGGCCTTCTTCCTGAGGAGGAGATGCGCGCCGAACTGGTCGGTCCGTGGCATGTTCGGCTGCTTTTACCGGATGATGCGGATATGGACGCCTTCGCTTCCGCGCGCTATCGCCTGATCACTGCCGCGGGCGTGAGCATTCCCATCGAAGCGGTGGCCGCTGTCGGAACCAGGGAACTCCGTCTCAGGCCTGCGTCGGATATCGATCCCCGTCGTGTCTACCATCTGCTACGCGAGGGCGGTGATACCCTGCTCTGCTCCTTCGACGGCTGGCTGCGCGATGCCTTCTCCGAAAAAGAGCTCGGTGCCCGATTTATTCCCGAAGAGGAAGCGACCGTCGTACGAGTATTCTCTCCGCGTGCCGACAGCGTGCGGCTGTACCTGTACCGCTCGCAGAAGGCCGTCCGTCCAGATCTGGAGGTACCTCTGCGGCGGGACGACACAGGTGTGTGGGAGGCCGTGCTCCCGGGCGACTATGAACGCTGGTGGTATGACTTCACGGTGCACGGTCCTGCCGATCCGGGGAACGAATTTTTCGAGCAGGTGCCTGTCCATGTCACGGATCCCTACGCACGCGTTTCTGATGACAGCTTCGGCCGCGCCAGAATCTGGCCACGCATGACGCCACCTCCGCCCGTTCACGGAGGACGTCCGCGCATGGAGGATGTCATCGCCTATGAGGTACACGTCGAGGATTTCACTCTCGCGCTCGAACAGCTCGAGCCGGCGCGCCGCGGCACATTCACCGGTTTCATCACACCGGGACTGCGGAATGCGCAGGGAGCCGCAATCGGCTTTGATCATCTGCTCGACCTGGGCATCAACGTCGTGCATCTCATGCCCGTGCAGGAGTACCTCCACTACCCTGATCGCGAGTGGCGGACCGCATTCGCGGACGACGCATACATGCGCGAGCAGATGGTAGCGGAGAGCTGCTACGAGTGGGGATATCGCACCACGCATGCGCTCGCGATCGAATCTCGCTACCGTGAGCGTGGGACTGAATGCGGGGCGCAGAACGCGCAGTTCCGCGATCTCGTCGCTGCGTTCCATGAGAAGGGGATCTCCGTCATCGTCGACCTGGTGTTCAACCACACGGCCGAACGCATGGATGGCCGGGAAATGTACTTCAACCTGCGGGTCTTCGACAGGCATGCCTATTACCGGACCGATGAGAAACTCGATTTCATCGGCGAGTACGGCACGGAGACGAAGTCGGAGGATCGCCCGATGGTGGCGCGCTGGATCTTCGACCAGTGCGCCATGCTGGTGGAGGAATACGGGGTCGACGGATTCCGCATCGACCTGGCGGGACTCACCGACGAGCAGACGCTGCGGGAGCTTCGTCGGAGATTGGGACCCGATGTCATTCTTTACGGCGAACCATGGATCGCATCGAGCGATCCGCGCTTTGAAAGGAATCCTGACTGGGATTGGTACAAGGAAGACGCACCCATCACGTTTTTCCAGGACGACTGCCGCAACGCATTGTGCGGTCCGCCCGGCAATCCGGAAGACAAGCAGAGCGATCGCGGGTATGCAGGAGGGAACGGTGACAGACAAGCCGCGAAACGCGCGATCGCCAACAGTTTCGAATTCGAAGACAATCCAAACGAGGGCATCAACTATCTCGATATACATGACAACTGGGCGCTGGCGGACCGTTTTGCCTTGCAGGATTGGAACGGACTGTCGGGTGTCGATGAAGGGCCGTACCGCATTGCCGCGGCCATGCTGCTGACCTCGCTGGGCCCCGTGGTCATTCACGGCGGCAGCGAGTTCATGCGCAGCAAGGGGGCCTCACCGCTGGTCGAACTCGTCAAGCACACCGAGAGCGGCCCGATCTACATCCACGGAAAGCGCGACACATATAACCTGCGCCGGCCCAATCTCTTTCTCTGGGAAACACTCGGCCGCAATACTGAAGACGGTGCGCCATGCAATTACCAGCGCATGTACGAATACTGGAAAGGTCTGATCGCACTGCGGCGCTCGAGCTACGGACGCGTGCTGCGTACAGGTGAAACCATTCCGCCCGGCTACATCCGTTGGATCGAACCGGATAATCCCCTGCTGCTGGGATATGTCATCGCCGAGAGCATCGCCGTGTTCGTCAACACCAGCGATCAGGCGCAAAGCGTCGCGGGGCTGACTCTTTCAGAAGGCGAATGGACACTGGTCGCGTCGGGAGATCGAGCCGGCACGGTGCCAATCGCCGGCCACGCGCACACGACATTGAAGGGCGGCGTCCATACGATTGCACTCGCTCCATTCGATGTCAAAATCTGGATACGAAAATGACTCTGTCCTCAACCCTCGAGGAGGTACGCCATGAGTAAACGTATTGTCGTCGGTCTCGACGGTTCGCCCTACGCCCGGAGCGCCCTGGAAATGGCTATCCGGAGGGCGAAAGTATACGGCTCCACACTGATCGGTGTGGCCGTCATCGACCGGCCGAGCATCGAGCAGCTTGCCGCCGGCGCGCAGCCGGGCGCATTCCAGTTTGCGGAAAAGGCTGTGTCAACGATGCTCAATGACGCCAAGGAACATGCGGAGAACCTGATAGCCCAATTCCGCATGGATTGCGATCTCCACAAGATCGAACACGAAGACATCATCTACACCGGGACCCCGTACGAAGGACTCGGTCAGGAAGGCAAAACCGCCGACCTGATCATCACCGGTCTGCGGACCTTCTTCCATTATCCTACGCATGAAGGACCGGGCGACACACTCGAGATGCTCCTGAAGGAACCGGTGTGTCCGGTCCTCGCGGTTCCGCAGGAACTCGAGCTGCCCCGTAACGTGATCATCGCCTATGACGGTTCCGTGGGCGCCGCGCGCGCGCTCCAGGCATACGCGCATATCACGCCCGACATCCCGGATATCTATCCGGTCACTCTGCTCTGTGTCGCGTCGGATTATGAAAGGAATAAATACCATCTCGAGAAGGCGGCGCGCTTCCTCCGCGCGCACGGCCTCGAAGCGCGCATGATGCTGCGCACCGGCAAACCCATCGATGCGATCAGGCAGGTGATAAAGGAGCTGCATCCCGCACTCATCATACTCGGCCGGCCGATTCGTCAGGGATTCGCGGATTACATTTTCGGCAGCACCACGCTGAGCATCATCAAGGACGGCACGGTTCCCGTGTTTGTCTTTCACTGACAGGCACGGTCATGAACGCCAGGCGCGAGCAGCGCGCGTACCCGGTGGTGATCCTCTGCGGCGGACTCGGACTGCGACTCCGGGATCACACGGACGGCAAACCGAAAGCGCTGATACAGATCGGCTCCAGGCCGGTGATCTGGCATGTGATGAAGCTGTATTCGCATTTCGGCTTCCGGAATTTCATCCTCCCTCTCGGACACGGCGCGGAGCAGATCATCGGGTGGTTCGAACGCTATCTGAGCATGACCACGGATTTCACCCTCTCGCTTGCCGACGGCGCGCATACGTATCACACGCTGCTCCCGGATGACGAGCGGGACTGGCGCGTCACTTTCCTGCACTCCGGAGCCGCTACCGAAACCGCGGGCCGGCTGCTGCGCGCAGCGCCATTCATCGAAACGGATCACTTTCTTGCCACCTACACGGACGGACTGGCCGATGCCGATCTTGACGCGGAACTCGACCAGCACCTGGTTTCGAACGCAGACGTGACACTGCTTTCCGTGCGGCTGTCGACGACCTTCGGCATCCTGGAAAGCGAAGAGCGTATGCTCCTCAGCTTTGACGAGAAACCCCGGACGACCTGCGAAGTGAACGGGGGCTTTTTCGTAATGCGAAAAAACGTTCTTGGTGAAATCAGCGGCGACGATGCCGTGCTTGAGAAGGACCTGCTTCCGCGACTGGCCCGGGAGGGGCGGATACAGGTGTTTCCTCACGACGGATTCTGGCAGTGCATGGACACGCTCAAACATGTGCAGGAACTCAATCGCCTCTGGTACAGCGAGGAGGCTCCGTGGAAAATCTGGAGCGACGGCGACCGGTGATCCAGAGCAGGATATCGCTGACCGATCATTCACCGTTCAGTGGCGCGGCGGTCGGGCGACGGCGAGTATGCGCACGTCGGTGAAACCGGCCGCAATGCACACATCGCTGCAAGCTCCGATGGTCGCACCGGTTGTCACGAGATCGTCGACGAGTATCAGGGGTCGGCCGCGCACAATCGCGGCGTGCCGCATATCGAGCGCGAAGGCCGCGCGTACATTCGCCTGCCGCTCATCGCGATCGAGCCGCGATGCCGACTGCGACGTCGTGTAGCGATTCCGGCGCAGCAGGACTCCATTCCACCCGAGGCCGCATTCCGCGGCGATTCCACGACAGAGGAATTCCGCCTGATTATATCCGCGTTCGATGCGCTTGAGCCGATGCAGCGGCACCGGAAGTAGCAGCGGATCACCCTCGAGAAGCATCGATCCTGCAAGGCGTTCGCCCAGCAGGCGTCCCAGCCACTCGCCCACGCGATGCAATTGGCGATACTTCATCGTGTGAATGCAGCGTTCGATCACGCTGCCGCTTTCATACTCCCACCCGACGAGCATCATTGTCGCATCGCAAGCACAGGCCAGCGAGGCGAGATGCGCGGATGACTGTTCCGCCGTGAGCGGCAGCGGGACGAGGTCGCTCGTGCAGTGCGGACAGAGCGGATCTCCCGCACGCGTGCGCAGGCTGCAGCCCAGGCACAGCGGGGGAAAGAGGACATCGAGAAACGCGGATACGGCGGTGTGCATGTCAGTACTCCCTGTGACCTGCGACCGGAATGGTGCGACTGTCCGATGAACCTGCGGGCAGCCCGTGATGGGAAATTCAAACCGTGGCGGGATGTTCCTGCTGTTCGGCAGGCACGAAACGCAGCACTTCCTCCACCACGGCGTCGATGATCTCTTCTTCCTTCAGCCGGCGGACAACCTCGCCTTTCCGGTAGAGAATCCCCACACCTTTTCCGGCGGCGATGCCGATATCGGCCTCGCTCGCTTCTCCGGGTCCGTTCACCACGCAGCCGAGCAGCGCGATCTTGACCGGCTTCTTGATGCCTGCGAGCCGGGTCTCGAGTTCGTTCGTGATCTTGAACAGATCCACGTCGAGACGGCCGCAGGTCGGGCAGGAGATGATCTCCACGCTGCGTGAGGCGAGGCCGAGCGAGCGAAGAATTTCCTTGCCGACCTGGACCTCCTTCCACGGTTCATCCGTGAGCGAGACGCGGATGGTATCGCCGATACCTTCCGCGAGCAGCGTGCCGATGCCGACCGAGGACTTGATCGTTCCCACTCGGGTTGTGCCCGCCTCGGTGACACCGAGATGCAGCGGATAGTCGGTGCGCTCGGCGATGTAGCGGTAGGCTTCGATCATCAGCCGGGTGTCCGTGGATTTCACGGAGATGATGACGTCGCGGAATCCGAAGTCCTCGCAGATGTTCGCATGCCGCATGGCGCTTTCGAACAACGCCTCCGCCGTCGGATACCCATGCCTCACGAGGATGTCCTCCTCGAGTGAACCGGAATTGACGCCGATGCGGATGGGAATCCCGCGTTCCCTGGCGGCGGCGAGCACCTGATGGATTCGATCGATCGAGCCGATGTTGCCAGGATTGATGCGCACCTTCGCGACGCCCGCCTTGATCGATTCGAGCGCGAAGACATGGTTGAAATGAATGTCGGCCACGACCGGCAGCGGTGACTGCCGCACGATGTCGGCCATGGCCGCGGCGGCGTGCTTGTCGTTGACGGTGATGCGCACGATGTCGCAGCCTTCTTCTGCTGCGCGGCGGATCTGCTCGACGGTCGCGTTCACATCATGCGTCTTTGTCTTGGTCATGGTCTGGACGCTGATCGGCGCATCGCCGCCGACGGGAATATCTCCGACTCGAACCATCCGGGTTCTACGGCGTACGGTCTTGACCAGCGGCGGCTGCCACACCGGGGCACCGGGATTCTGGATGACGGGAATTTCTATCATCGAACGTGCTTTCGATTCATGTTCAGAGGGAGTTCTTGTCCGGGTGAATGCGCTTGCTCGCGTCGAGCAGGATGCGTTTCTCCTCTTCCGTCAGTCCGGCGTAACCAGACACGCTGATCTTGTCCAGGATCTCATCGATGCGCTTCTGCGCGGCGTCGAAGCTCTCGTCACCGGATTTCTTCTCCCGCACGCCCGGAGTGAATTCATAGAACTTCGCGTCGCGCGGCTTGTCATTCAAACCCGGGGAGATACCGGTTTTTCCGGCGCGGCGGCTCAGCCAGCGATCGATCTGTCCGCTTTTATCGAGCAGCACCCAGAGCCCGCCGATGACAGCCCCGCCGAGATGCGCAACATGCGCGATGCCTTCCTGCGTGCCGAGTACGCTGTAGACGACCTCGAGGAGGATGAGTCCGGAAATCAGGTACTTGGCGCGCATCGGGATGAAGAAATAAAAATAGATGTGCCGGTCCGGAAATACCATCGCAAAGGCCGCGAGCACGCCGTAGACGCCGCCGGACGCACCGATGGTCGGGCCGGTCCCGGTGAACATCGGCGCGATGAGGAGATTCGCAAGGCCCGCGGCAATTCCCGCGACGAAATACATGAACAGGAATTTGCGCGAGCCCCAGGTGTTCTCCAGCTCCACCCCGAACATCCACAGCATGATCATGTTGAAAAAGAGATGCATGAATGTCCCATGGAGGAACATGTAGCTCACCAGCTGCCAGGGCATGAACGCACCGCTGCCGAGCGGCCAGAGATAGAAGGTGCGCGCGAACCAGTTGAACAGGGGTTCCCCCTGGAACGTGAGCAAACCGCCCTCGAGCATCATCTGGACGAAGTAGACTGCGACGTTGGCAAGCAGCAGGTACTTGATCACCGGTGGGAAGAAGCTGAATCCGCCGAACTGCGGTCGAAATGTCTGACGTTGGTAATTCTGCATAACTGCCTGTCGTTCAAGAAAGAGAAACAGAGTGCGGTGCGGGATCGTTCCGTCCGCGGATGCCAGGCCGGGTCAGGTCGGCGTATCCATCAGCGGTCGGTCAGCGCTGCAACGCCCGGGAGCGTTTTTCCTTCGAGGAATTCGAGCGATGCGCCTCCGCCGGTGGAAACATGCGTGACGTCGTTTTCCAGGCCGGCCTGATTGATGGCCGCGGCGGAGTCTCCGCCGCCAATCACTGTTACGGCGCCGGTCCTTGTGGCAGCGACGAGGGCCTCGGCGATGGAGAAAGTGCCGCGTGCGAAGGCCGGCATCTCGAATACACCCATCGGCCCGTTCCAGACAATGGTCTTCGCACCGGCGATGACGCCGGAGAAGAGCGCGATGCTTTCGGGTCCGATATCGAGCCCCATCATGTCCTGGGGAATTTCCGAGACCGGCACGATGCGCGTCTCGGTGTCATCGCGGAACTCCTTCCCCACGACGGTGTCGACGGGGAGCAGCAGCTGTTTGCCGCCTGCCTCGGCCTCCTTCAGCACTTGGCGCGCGAGATCGATCTTGTCCGCCTCCAGCAGGGACTTCCCGATTTCCATCCCCTGCGCCTTCAGGAAGGTGAACATCATTCCGCCGCCGATCAGCAGGGTATCCACTTTCTTCAGGAGGTTCGAGATTACGTCGATCTTCCCCGAAATCTTCGCCCCACCGAGTATGGCGAGGTACGGGCGCTCCGGATTGCCGACGGCGCGGCCGAGGTAGTCGATCTCCTTCTCCATGAGCAGACCGGCGAGCGCGGGATGAAGGAAATGCGTCACTCCCTCGGTGGAGGCGTGTGCGCGGTGCGCGGAGCCGAAAGCATCGTTGACATAGATATCGCCAAGGCCGGCGAGACGGCGTGCGAAGCCCTCGTCGTTCGCCTCCTCCTCGGAATAGAAGCGAAGATTCTCCAGCAACAGTATGTCTCCGGGCTTCAGGGCGGCTGCCTGCGCTTCGACATCCGCCCCGATACAGTCGGTCGCGAAGGCGACATCGCGCCCGAGCAGCTCGCCGAGACGCACGGCCGCGGGCCGGAGACTGAAGGCCGGATTGACTTTGCCTTTAGGCCGTCCGAGATGGCTCATGAGAATCACCGATGCGCCCTGCTCCAACAGTGCACGGATGGTCGGGAGACTCGCCTCGATGCGCGTATCGTCAGTGATCCGATTTGCCTCGTCGAGGGGAACATTGAAATCGACGCGCGTCAGGGCGCGCTTGCCGTGCAGATCGGCGTCGCGAATGGTCATCTTATTCATGACATGCTCCTATGCAATCGTCCAGATTCACTACATACTTTTTTTCGATGGTGGAGACAATACGGTGACCTGCAGCCGGACTGCAGGTCACCGATGCAAATGCATGAGCAGCTCAGCCTGCGAGTTTGCCGACCAGATCGACGACGCGGCAGCTGTAGCCGAATTCGTTGTCGTACCAGCCGACGACCTTCACCATGTTTCCGTTCACCATGGTCGATTTGGCGTCGAAGATGCAGGAATGCGAGTTGCCAATGATGTCGCTGGAAACGATCGGATCCTCGCAGTACTCGAGAATGTCTTTCATCGGACCCTCGGCGGATGCTTTCATGGCGGCGTTCACCTCATCGACAGTGACGTCGCGGTGGAGTATCGCGACGAAGTCGGTGAGGGAGCCGTCGGGCGTGGGCACGCGGAGCGCGAAGCCGTCGAGCCTGCCCTTGAGCGCGGGAATGACCTTGCCCACGGTGCGGGCGGCGCCGGTGGTAGTGGGGATGATGTTGGTCGCGGCAGCGCGGGATCGACGGAGATCCTTGTGCGGAAGATCGAGCAGACGCTGATCATTCGTGTAGCTGTGCACCGTCGTCATCAATCCCTTCTCGAGCCCGAACGAATCGTTCAGCACTTTCACAATCGGCGCAAGGCAGTTCGTGGTGCAGGACGCGTTCGAGACGATCCTTTCCTCTCCGGTGAGCGTGTCGTCGTTGACACCGAGCACGATGGTTGCGTCGATATCGTCTTTCGCCGGAACAGTGAGCACGACCTTTTTCGCGCCGTTCTTCAGGTGGTTGCTGAGGGCCTCGCGCGTGAGAAAAATGCCCGTGGATTCGATGACGATGTCGACGTTGCTCCAATCCAGATTCGCGGGATCGCGCTCGGCAGTGATCTTGAGCCGGTCACCGTTGATGATCAGGTCGTTGCCGTCAACTGTCACCGTGCCCTTGAACTTGCCATGGACGGAGTCATATTTCAGAAGATGCGCGAGTGTCGTGGCATCGGTCAGATCGTTGACGGAGACGAAATCGAAGCCGCCGATTTCCATCGCCCGCCGGAAAACGAGGCGTCCGATCCGACCAAAGCCGTTGATCCCAACTTTGATAGCCATAGTATATTCCCGTGCTTGGTGAGTATGTCAGTATTGATTTTGTACGTTCGTTCAACATAGGCCGGGTGCCATAGAAAGTCAATTTCCGCACGGCTGTGCCCTTCGACCGCCATGGCGTCTCCCGCGGCGGTTATCTGCGGAGCAGCTGCTGACGAATCAGCAGGTCTTCCGCCTCGCGTGCCTTGCGGACTTCCTCCGCCTCGCCGGTCTTACCGAGCTTGCGCAGTCCGTATTCCAGCAGTCCCGTGAGCGTGTCGCGAATCCCGATGCGAGTCTGCTTGTCCTGTATCTGCAGCCAGGCGTGCTGTTCGTTCAGCCGTCGAAGCCGATGCACGATCTGTCCCGGCCGCGCCGAATCCTGCATCGCCTTGCGAGTGACGCGCCGAAGGTACGATGTGACATTGATATTCGGATCATCACCTTCGCCATGGATGCGCTTGACGCGATCGAGCGTCGAATTGACGGTCGCCGAATCGGCCACCATCTGCTTGAGACGGATGTTGTAACGGGGCAGCATGCGCAGGCGGACGGCATCGGCGCGATGATTCGGGAATCCGTTCTTCTCGAGATTATATGCGAGCCCGAGACAGAAGTCGCGACTCAGATTGGTAGTGAGGAATTTGAGTCCGGCAGAAATGATCAGGTCTCCGGTGCCACCGGTGAGAATGGGAAATTTGTCGATCAGTGTCTGCCGCATGAACAATGCCTGGTTATGTGCGCGCTGGATGTCGCCGCCTGCCAGCGTGCGGCGGGTACGCAGGAACTGCAGCGTTTTGACAGGTTCCCGGTATCCAAGGATCTCGAGAACGCCCATCGCCTGGCTGAATCCGACCTCGATGTAGTGATTGACCGGTCCGCGCTTGGCCAATTCGCTGACCTTGCGCATCAGCATCCCGTTGCCGGGCAGCTTGGCATTGGCGATGATGTTGAAGCGTGTCGTGTCCGGATAGCCGAGATCGACGTAGGTGTCGCGTGGGATGGACATGATTTCCACGACGGCGGAATCAGGATTGACGGTGATCAAGTGGAGTGCGTCCGCGCGCGCGTTGCGGGCAGAGAGGCGCGAGTCGATCCCGATGATCAGCACATTGATCAGTCGTCCGCGGATCGGGGGGACATTCGAGATATGTTCGAGCTGCGACTTCAAAACGGAATCCTCGGGAACGGGTCGAACCGGGAGCCGTGCACGTCGCTCGTCCGTGAGCCGCTCGGCGTCGGACTTCGATGTATCCCCGGGATCCTGCTGCACGGCCGCGTCAAGCACCTGCTCGGCTGCCTTCTCGAGAGAGCTGCGCTTCGCCCAGAAATACACTTCGTCCGATGCGTTCTTCGCGACACGCAATCCGGCACGGAGGGCGACTCCCGGACCGGGAAGCCCCGGCATCATGGAGGCGAGCAGCCACCAGACGAACATGATGGCAAATATCCAGAAAACGACGCGGCCCAGCGTGGAGAAAAAGCGCGCAGCCTTGCTCCTCGTTTCTTCCGATTCCGTTGTTCCGTTTGTTCCTTCCTGTTTTTCCTGCTCGGACTGCATGTGCTATTTCACG
>CAZWNO010000002.1:9509-44770 GCA_964635845.1 uncultured Chromatiales bacterium | reverse complement strand
ACGTTAAAGTATTTCGCTTCCGGGTGATGCACGATGAGAGCGCTTGTGCTTTGCTCCGGCTCGAGTTGATATTCTTCAGTCAATGTGATGCCGATGCGCTGGGGACCGAGCAATTCGAACAGCTTGGTCTGATCTTCAAGATTCGGACAGGCGGGGTAGCCGAAGGAGTAGCGGGAACCCTGGTAACCTTGTGAGAACAATCTCCTGATATCCGCGGCGTCCCTTCCGCCGATACCGAGTTCCTCCCGAACCGACTTATGCCAGTACTCGGCAAGCGCCTCGGCGCTTTCGACCGTGAGACCATGAATATAGAGATAATCCTGATACCTGTTCTGGGCAAAAAGCGCTGCCGTGTACTCGCTGGCCTGCGCTCCCATCGTGACGACCTGAAAGGCGCAGACATCGATGACGCCTTCGTCCACGGTGCGGAAAAAATCCGCAATACAAAGATAACGGTCTCCGCTCTGTCGCGGAAATGAGAAACGCAGCCATTCGACCAGTTCCTCCGGGGTGTAGTCGACGCGGGGCCAGGGAGCATGTAGGGCGTCCGCGGGCAGTTCTGACGGGCGGTACACGATCAGATCGTCGCCATCGGACCGGCAGGGAAAGTACCCGTAAGCCAGGGCGGGACGCAGTATCTGCTCCCGTTTCAGGCGCAGCTTCAGCTCCTCGAGACGGGGACGCACGACCGTCTCCAGCTCCTTCTGATATTCTTCCTCGCTCCGCTTGCCGCGGCGGAACTGCCATTGCCCACGTATGAGCGCCACCTCGTTGACGTACTCGAACACCTTCTCGATCGCGACGGTGTCCACAGTCCTGCTGCCGAAGAACGGAGCCCGCGGTACGGGTACATCGGCTGCCACTTCGGAGCGAAGACGGAAAACCGGCCGTCCCCCCGCACTTGCCGCGATGCTGCGGTGTCCCCCTGCCTGTCTATCCTGCACGGCGCGCAGATGCATCGCGGCCTCCATGGCCGCACCGCCGGGGGCGCCGGATTCCGCACCCTCTTCCGTGCCTGCGCCGATCTCTCCGGCGGATGCAGCGCCGGTTTCTGCCGCCGCGATCTTCGCCTCCAAGCCCGACAGCATCTCCTCCTTGCGTGCAGTCGCCGAAGTATCCTCTCCGAGGTGATCGGTGCCATCGGGGAAAAGCCGACCCGCGACCAGCTCGTCCATGAAACGCAGGCCGTCGAAAGCGTCTCTCGCGTAACGCAGTTCACCGCCATACAGTGTCCGCAGATCCTCCTCCACGAAACGACGGGTGAGCGCCGCGCCGCCGAGTATCACCGGTATCGCCATCTCGCGCTGCCGCATGAGCTCGAGATTCTCTTTCATGATCAGGGTGGATTTCACCAGCAGGCCGCTCATCCCGATGGCGTCGGCGCGTTGTTCAGCCGCGGTCGCGAGCATTTGTTCTACAGGAACCTTGATGCCGAGATTGATGACGCGGTAACCGTTGTTGCTCAGGATGATGTCCACGAGGTTCTTCCCGATATCGTGGACATCGCCTTTCACCGTGGCAAGAACGATTGTTCCTTTCGCGGACGTGTCAATCTTCTCCATATGGGGCTCGAGCAGCGCGACCGCGGCCTTCATCGTCTCGGCCGACTGCAGAACGAACGGGAGCTGCATCTGGCCTGAACCGAAGAGTTCGCCCACGGTCTTCATGCCGTCGAGAAGGATGTCGTTGATGATTTCGAGCGGGGTGTATGTGCGCATCGCGACGGCGAGATCGCGATCAAGGCCGATGCGGTCGCCGTCGATGATGCGCCGTCGCAGCGCCTCCTCTACTGTCACGGCGGCGTCCCGCTCAGGCGCCCGTTCGGATCGCTCGCCTCCGCTGTAGCGCTCCATGAGCGCGATGAGGGGATCATAGGTACAGTGTCCGTCGGCACCGGGAGTCATAAATGACCTTTAGATTTTTTCATCTGAAACTTTTCTTCGTCACCCGAATGTTCTATTTTGTGCTATCCAAGATTGAAATACGATGTCCTGCCCGCCAACGGGATCACGATTTTTCGATGCCGGGGTATTGACAAAGCCAAAAAAAGACCTTACTTTTCCTACTAAAAGGTAATCAAATCTTTATTTATTTTTACCCACAAGCCAGGAGTCACACCTCGTGTTATACTCAAAAACCGCGCAGTACTCGATCCAGTCCATGCTCTTCATCGCCGCCAACAATTCCGATCAGAATATTCTGGTGCGCGACGTGGCGAAGGAACTGGGTCTCCCCTCGTCATTTCTGAGCAAGATTCTCCAGACGCTCAGTCGGTACGGATTCCTTAACTCGGTCAAGGGTCCCAAGGGCGGGTTCTCTCTCTCCGAGAAAGGTGCCGGATCCACGATCGCCGAACTCGTGGCCGTCGTCGACGGACCCATGAACTTCGACATGTGTCTCGCAGGCTTCAGCCCGTGCAGCGAGGAAAACGCCTGTCCGTTCCATCACGAATGGAAGCGGATTCGCGAGGAGATTCGGGAGCTGGTAAACAGCAAGGCGATCTTCGAACTCGCGAAGGAAATGCCCATCCGCTATCGCACGATGCTCACCGGGTCAGCCCCGGTCGCGAAAGCCAAGGTCAAGAAAGCTCCCGCGAAGAAGGCAACCGCAAAGAAGCCCGTTGCGAAAAAGGCCGCACCGGCGAAAAAGAAGAAATAATCGAATCCACGGAGAGTCATTCTCAAACACCGGGACGGTCCATGCCGATCCCGGTGTTTTTTTTTATCCCGCCCGAGCCTCCGACAGGCGGGAGCCGCGCGTCAGGTCCAGGATTTGCGCTTGACTCTACCGGAATGACTATCTATCTTATTAATCTATGAAATTTTTCTTGCATATTTAACTGCCATTTTGACAGAAACAACGAGCGCATGCGCAGATCAATATACATCGAGACCTATGGCTGCCAGATGAATTTCGCGGATACGGAAATCATCAACGGCATTCTCAACGAGCAAGGCTACGAACTGGCGAAGGACATGGAGGGTGCGGACGCGATCTTCATGAACACCTGCGCGATCCGCGACAATGCGGAACAGCGCATCTACGGCCGTCTCTCCAACTTCGAACATCTCAAGCGCGGCAATCCGCATCTGGTCATCGGCATCCTCGGCTGCATGGCCGAGCGTTTGCGGAACAACCTGCTCGAGAAGAAGTCGATCGTGGACATCGTCTGCGGTCCGGACGAGTACCGGAAGCTCCCGGCCCTGATCGATGAAGCATTCCAGGGGGAGAAGGGCATTCGCACTCAGCTATCGCGGGTCGAGACCTATGATGATATCGTGCCGATGCGTACCGAAGGGATCAGCGCGTGGGTATCGGTCATGCGCGGCTGTGACAAGTTCTGCACTTTCTGTGTCGTGCCGTTCACCCGCGGCCGTGAACGCAGCCGCACGCTTGACGGTGTCGTCCACGAGGTCCGCGAACTCGCCACGCGCGGTTTTCGCGAGGTGACCCTGCTCGGACAGAATGTCAATTCCTACAGCGACGGCGATCACGATTTCTCGGACCTCCTCAGCGCCGTCGCCGCCGTCGACGCGCAGCTGCGGGTCCGCTTCACCACTTCACATCCGCAGGACATGTCGGACCGCCTCATCGAGGCGATCGCTGCGCACGACAATATCTGCAGCTATATCCATTTGCCATTCCAGTCGGGATCGGACCGCGTCCTCGAATTGATGAACCGTACCTATTCACGCGCGCATTACCTCGCGCTCGTGCGCCGTATCCGGGAGAGGATACCGGGCGTGTCGCTTTCCACCGATATCATCGCGGGCTTCCCGACTGAGACGGAAAGAGACCATGAGGACACTCTCTCGCTGCTCGAGGAAGTGCGTTTCGACGGCGCGTTCATGTTCAAATATTCGCCTCGCGCGAACACGCGCGCGTGGAAAATGGGTGACGACGTGCCCGATCAGGTCAAGGGTCGCCGTCTAGAAGAGATCATCAGCCTGCAGCGCCGCATCTCCTACGAGATCAATCAGTCCCTGATCGGCACCTGCGAGCGCATCTTGCTCGAAGGCCCGAGCAAGCGTTCGGACGAGGAGTGGATGGGCCGGACCGATACGAACAAGTCGGTCATCATCCCGAGGGGTAAGTTCTCCGCAGGGGATTACGCGGACGTGCGCATTCACAGCGCCACTTCCGCAACGCTGTTCGGCAACATTACCGCGGCGGCGATCACCGAGGCCGCCTGAGCACGGCATAGGAACATACACGGCATGGCACGCATGACGCACGCTACTCCCCGCATTGAATATCTCGTGCTGTTCGCTGCAATGCTCTGCCCGCTGCTGCCGCAGCGGGCGGTTCGCGCGCAAACGGAGAAGGAGATCGCCGTGCTTGTGGAGCAGGTGAAGGCGGGTCGCGTGGTGGAAGTCGCGGGACTCCTGCCGGCCCTCAGGAAAACGCATCCCGACAAGGCCGGCGTTCTCTATCTCGAGGCGCTGCTGGAGACGAACGCGGAGAGGGCTGTCGAGCTGTACCAGCGCGTCGCGGATGAATACGCACAGAGCGCATGGGCCGATGACGCGCTGCAGCGTCTCTACCAGTACAGTTACGCAGTCGGCGCGTACCGCACGGCGCGGTCGTACAGCGAACGTATCGCGAAGGAACATCCGCGTCCGTCCCCGCCAAAGAGCCGATCGGCAGCAGCGGGAAAGCAGCGCAGCGTCTCGGCGTCGGAGGACGGTGGTACGGAGCGTGATACGAAGACGGATCGTGTTCCGGAAGGCACTGCGCTTGCGGGCAGCACCGCTCCCGGCGCGAGTTATGCCGTACAAGTGGGCGCCTTCCGGCGTGCGGCAGATGCGCGCATGCAGATGGACGACCTCAAAACGAAGGGCTACACGGCCTACCTGCGCGAGAAGACCGTCAAGGGAAAGACGTACCAGGCTGTATGGCTGGGCGTCTTCCCTGACTCGGCGCAGGCGCAGGCCTTCGCTCGCAAGCTGAAATCACAACAGAACCTCGACGCGATCGTCGTACGCCGCTGAGGATGCTCATGAGATTCGTTCTTACTGGTACGGCATCCGGCCTGCCCGTCGTCCACCGGCGGCACGCCTCCCTGGTCGTCGAAGAGGATCGACAGCGCGTGCTGATCGACGCCGGGGAAGGGATTGCCTCGGCGCTGCTGGCGGCAGGCATCGAATTCGAATCCATCGCGCGCATCGTCATCTCCCATACACACCCCGATCATGTTTCGGGACTTCCCATGCTGCTGCAGGCGATGCATCTCACCCGCCGAAGCGCGCCGCTGCATATCAGCGTTCCGCCCGGTCGCGTCCAGTGGTTTCGCGACTGGCTGCGCGGCATGTACATTTTCCGCGAGAAATGGTCTTTCCCCTTCCAGGTACAGCAGTACGGAGACATCGCGGCCGCGGACAGCCTGCTCCGCATCGTTCCTTTCATCAACCGCCATCTCGAGAACGTGCGGGAACTCGCCGCGAGGCACGACATACCGGCGGATTCGTACTCGATCCACCTCAGTTCCCGTTGCTGTTCGGCGGTCGTCTCCGCTGATATCGCGGCGATCGACGACATCGCCGCCGCTGCCGCGACCTGCGACCTGCTGATCGTGGACAGCACGCATGTCGGACAGGACGAGATCTTCGCGTTCGCCGCCCTGCACGAGCGGATCATGATCATCTGCACGCATATTCCGCCGGATCTGGAAAGCGCGGTCGATGCGCTGCGAGAGCGCAGCATCAGGGAGGCCGGCGGACGCGTGCTGTATGCTTACGACGGAATGGAATACACACTGGAGCGAAAAGAAGCATGAGCGACGTGACCACTGGAGCGATGAACATTTCCCAGGGCGACCGGCAGGCTTTTCAGCGTCGCCACGGCATCGTCGGCAAGAGCACCGAAATCCGGGAGGTCGTCGACACCCTCATGCAGGTGGCGCCGACCGACATCACCGTGCTGGTGACCGGGGAGAGCGGCACCGGGAAAGAAGTATTCGCCAAGGCCATTCACGGCGCGAGCCTGCGATCCGCGCGCAAGTTCATACCTGTCAACTGCGGCGCCATACCCGAAGGCATTCTCGAGAGCGAGCTTTTCGGGCATGAAAAAGGCGCTTTCACCGGAGCTGTGGAGACACGCAAAGGCTATTTCGAGCTGGCCGATGGAGGGACTATCTTTCTCGATGAGATTGGCGACACCCCGATTTCGACGCAGGTAAAGCTCCTGCGCGTGCTGGAGAGCGGTGAATTCATGCGCGTGGGCAGTTCGGAGCCGCGAACCGCCGATGTCCGTGTCATCGCCGCAACGAATAAAAGCCTCGAGGAAGAGGTGCGGAGCAAGCGCTTCAGGCAGGACCTGTTTTTCCGGCTGCGCTCGGTGAATATCCGCATCCCGCCTCTGCGTGACCGCCGGGGCGATATCCCTCTCCTGGTGGAGACATTTCTGCAGAGCCTCGCGGGCGAGACCCGCAAGGATATCCTCATCACCGACGACGGCATGGCCGCGCTCATGCGGCACAGCTGGCCGGGAAATGTGCGCGAACTCCGCAACGTGGTCGAGAGCATCATCGTGCTCGAGCGAGGCAACGTCGTCGACGAGCATGTCATGTCCAAATACCTGCGGTACATGGAGGAGCCGTTCGACGACCGCTTCCTGCCTGTTCCACTCGGCAAGGCGCCGGAACAGGCCGAACGCGAGATGCTTTTCCGCCTCTTATGGGAAATCAAAGCGGATCTGAACGATCTGCGAACGCTGATCAACGAACTGCAGCACCGCCCGACGCTCTCCCTGCCCCCTGCCGAACAGCAGCCGGGAAGCACGGTCAGCATGGATGAAATGACGCTGCGAAGCATGGAGGAAGAGCTCATTTCCCATATGCTGCAACGATTTCACGGCAACCGCCGTCTCGCTGCCGAAGCGCTGAACATAAGCGAACGAACATTGTACAGAAAAATCAAAGATTATGGACTATGATGCGAAGCTTGCGTTCATTTTGGAATATCTTGTATCTTAGTACGGCATTTTTCAGTGCCGCCGTCCTCGGTGGATGCGCATATTCCTTCACGGGCGCATCGGTGCCGGCACACTGGAAAACGATAGCCATCCCGCTGTTCGACGACGAGAGCAATTTCGGCCAGCCATCGCTGCGTGAGGACCTGAGCAACATGCTGATTCAGAAGTTTCAGCAGGACAACACGCTGCAGCTGGCGAACCGTGAGTCGGCGAACGTCGAATTGAGAGGCGTCATCATCTCCATCATCGCAGATCAGCCCATCGCTGTCGCACAGGGCGTGCAAGCGTCCCGGTTGCAGGTCAGTCTCAGAACAAGAGTCACACTGATTGACCACATAAACAATAAGGAAGTCTGGAGCAAGGATTTTACCGCCACGGGTGATTACACCGCGGCGTCCGGTCAGTCGGGTCGTGAACAGGGCCTGCAGCAGGCCATGGAAAACATGACCGACGACCTCTTGCTGGAGACCGTTTCCGCGTGGTAAATTTGCTACTTCATTCACTCTTCTGAGGTGAATCTATATCATGGAAGACTTTATACTGGGTGCATATGTGTTCTCGCTGAGCATCCTGTTCTTGTTCGGATCTCATGGTTTCGTGATGATCTACTACTACTTCAAGAACAAGGACAAGAAGCCGGTCGGGAAGGCGGTCCTGGACGACAAGCCCGTGGTCACCGTCCAGCTCCCGGTGTACAACGAACTGTATGTCGTGGAGCGGCTCATCGATTCGATATGTGCTCTCGACTATCCGAAGGACAAGCTGGAAATCCAGGTCCTCGATGATTCCACTGACGAAACCGTGCGCGTAATCGCCGCCGCGGTCGCAGCCAGGCAGGCCGAGGGTTACGACATCGTGCACGTCCGGCGTGAGAGCCGGGCCGGCTTCAAGGCGGGCGCTTTGAAATACGGAATGGACATTGCCAAGGGAGAGTTCATCGCGATATTCGACGCTGATTTCGTGCCCAAGCCGGATTTCCTGATGCAAACCCTGCGCCACTTTACCGATGATCGGATCGGCATGGTGCAGACCCGATGGGAACATCTGAACAACGAGTTCTCCCTGCTCACGCGCGCCCAGGGCATCGCCCTTGACGGACACTTCGTGATCGAGCAGCAGGTGCGCAACAAGTCGGGTTTCTTCATCAACTTCAACGGCACCGCAGGCGTATGGCGCAAGTCGTGCATCGTCGACGCGGGCAACTGGGAAGCCGATACGCTGACCGAGGATCTCGATCTGAGCTACCGTGCGCAACTCCGCGGCTGGCGCTTCGTCTACCTCAACGAAGTCACCTCTCCCGCGGAACTGCCTTCCGAGATCAACGCGCTCAAGACACAGCAATTCCGCTGGACCAAGGGCGCGATAGAAACGGCGCGGAAAATCCTGCCGCGCGTCTGGAAGTCGAAGCTGCCGATGCGCGTGAAACTGCAGTGCACCGTTCACCTGACGAACAACATCGTATTCCCGTTCATCCTTCTGACCGGCATCCTCAACGTACCGCTCGTCTTTATCAAGCATTCGGGTCGGCACGAGACCTTTTTCGCCTTCATGTCGGTGTTCGTCCTCGCATTCGTCAGTTCCTTCCTTTTCTATCTTTACTCCCAGAAAGACGCGTACCCCGACTGGAAGAAACGAATCTTCCTCTTCCCGCTCTTCATGGCGGGCAGCATGGGATTCTCCGTGAATAATTCCCGAGCGGTGCTCGAAGGACTCCTGAACCGCAAGAGCGCCTTCATACGGACGCCGAAGTTCCGGATCGAGAAAGAGACGGACACCTGGAAGAACAAGAAATACCGTGCTTCCTCGAAGAAAATCTCATTCTCAATCATCTTCGAGCTGGTTCTCGCGCTCTACTGCTTCGTCGGCGTCGTCGCCTCGTTATGGTTTCTCGAGATCGCCGCGCTTCCGTTCGCGCTGCTGTTTTTCCTGGGCTTCGGACTGGTTGGGCTGATGTCGATCCAGCATGCCCTCGGGCATCAAGACGCCTGATCAAGCGAGGAGGAACGCGTATCGCTTTTTTGCATCGACATTGAATGTATGAACGGAATTTCGCCACAGCGGTTTCGGCCGATGTGGCGAAATGCTTTGTCTTCGGCGACTCATGGAGCAACACGCACTGGTGAATATGTTCGATGATATCGCGGCACTGGAGAGGCATCTCTCGGCGTATCCCGCCTCGCCTTTGTTTGCGCGCCTGGCCTCCCTCTATATCGAGAGGGACAGGCCGGCACAGGCGCTGAAGCTCTGCCTCCAGGGAATCAGGCTGTATCCGGAGTATCCGACCGGGATGCTGATGATCGCGCGCGCGCAGATCATGCTCCGGCAATACGGGGATGCCCGGCAGACACTCCACGAGCTGCTCCGCATCCTGCCTTCCTGCACCGCCGCGCAGCGCCTGTTCGAGCGCATGAAGGAACTCGAACTCGAATATCCTCCCTACGCCGCCACGGCCGGTTCGGTTGTCGCACAGCAGAAAATCGCGCGCGGAGCGGACCACGACCGCCGGCAGCAATGGAGTCATCAGGACGACATCCTCCCGGGCATTGAGCGTTTTTTCCCGGCCAGGTCCGCGCCTGCGTCTGCCGCGGAAACCGCTCCCGAGCCTTCGCCTCCCGCATTCGATCTCGGCGCCCTGGCGCAGCGGCTCGAAGGCGCCCGTATTCCGTCTCTTCCGGAGGAGGACGAACGCAACGAAAGCACGGGCGGCGATGGGGATGTCGAGGAAGTCAACCTGGAAATGCGTCCCGTGACCGAAACCCTGATCTCGATCTACGAGCAGCAGGGACGCCTTCGCGAAGCCATCGAGGGGTACGCGCGGCTCGCCCGCAGGCAGCCCGAGCGCCGCGAGTACTTCCTGCAGAGAATGAAGGAACTTGAAGCGCGGTTCGCGGACCAGCAGTCCCGGGAACCATGAATAAAAGGAGGATCCCGTCATGCTATCCACCGCACACGCATTGCTGCTCGTCATCGACGTGCAGGGCAAGCTGGCCGAGCTGGCCTGGCGCTCCGAGAGCATCCGGAAGAACATCCGCATCCTCATCGAGGGGATGAAGGTGCTGGGTGTGCCCGTGATCGCGACGGAGCAATATCCGAAGGGACTCGGTCCCACCGTGCCTGACATCGCCGAGCTGCTCGGCGACACGACCGTCATGGAAAAGACCAGCTTCAGCTGCTGCGGGGAATTCGCTTTCGAGACCAGGCTCACGGAATTGCACAAGACCGACATCATCGTCTGCGGAATCGAGACGCATGTCTGCGTCTACCAGACCACGCGCGACCTGCTGGCGCTCGGCTACAATGTGCATCTGGTCACCGACGCCGTCTCCAGCCGGAGTGAAGAGAACTGGAAGCTCGGCGTCGACGCCTGCATCGCGCTCGGTGCCAAGCGCACGGGTACCGAGATGGTGCTTTTCGAACTGCTCCGCGAATCGGGCACAGCGCAGTTCAAGGCGATATCGAGGTTGGTGAAATAGAGTCTCTCGAAACAGATCGGTCCTCATAAATGAAAAGGGCTGCCGGATACTCCTGCAGCCCGTATTTCATTCAGGATGCCAAAACCCTATTTCTTTTTCGCTTCGAACTCCGAATCATCGATCTCGGCATTATGCTTGTACGATGTGATCTTCGTTTTCAGCGTCATACCGGGACTCTCTACCGTGAGTGCGAAGGGGAGTGTCATGCCGTCGATTTTGCGGAAATCTCCGTAGGTCGTCATGCTGGTCATGGGTCCCTGCGGCGTGTCTTCCGTTTCCGACCTGCCGACCAACAGGAAAGAGTCGGCGTCGAAATACAGCTCGTCCGTGCTGTGCTTGCGCTTGAAATCCAAGACATACACGGTTTTCCCGTTCATTTCCTTCTTGCCGGTCACGACGGGCTCGATACCGAGTTCCTTCCAGCGCGCGACGGCGTTGAACTGCTCGCTTTCCAGCGACTCTTCGAGATCCGCGCCGGTGAGTTCCCTCATGGGCTGCATGGGTTCACGCACGAAGGATTGCTTTCCGTTTACCCACTCCTCGTTTTCCAGGACCTGCGAACCCGCGCCCATGTCGAGCGAGAGAGTGATGAGTTGATATTTTTTGTTCGGTGACTTCTCGAGCACTTTCATGGTTCCCTCGGCGGTGGCGGGTCCGGAGGAGATGGTCACTTCACCTTCCGTAATGCGCGACGTCAGTTTCTCCACCACCGCGCGTCCGCCGATGGCTGCTATGTGCTTTTCGAGCAAGGCAGGACCGTCGATGTCCACCGCGAAGGACTTCGCCTCGGCCACGGGTTTGATATCGGCGTCATACATCCGGATTTCGCCGAGCGCCGCGAGCGGCTCCTTGATCACGCTCGCATCGCCGATGGCCAGGAAGGCCACGTTGTCGGTGGGGAGATATTTCTTCGCCATGCGCTGGACGTCATCGGCGCTCACTTTCATCATCCGGCTGACATAGGTCTTGTAGTAGTCCTTCGGAAGCCCGTAGAGATCGATGTCCTGAACCATGGACGCGATCGAGGATGCATTCTCGAGTCCAAGCAGGAACTGTCCCGCTGCATATTGCTTGTGCATCTCGAGTGTCTCGTCGTCGACCTTCTCGTCGCGCATCCGGTTCATCTCCAGGAGGATCTGCGTGAATGCCGAGTCGGTCGCGATGCGACGCACCTCCGCCGAAGCCTTCCAGATTCCCGCCACCTTGCGCGATTCCATATAGCTGTATGCGCCGTAGGTAAATCCGTGCTTCTCGCGGAGATTGGAAAAAAGCCGGCCCGAGAAGCCGCCGCCGATGATCGAGTTCATCAGTCCGATCGCCGTCCTGTCCGTGTTTCTGCGTTCGACTCCGCTGACCTGTACGGTAATCGCCGTCTGCGTCTGCGTCTTCCCGAGGTCGACGATGTGCACGGTGCGTCCCTTGATCGGCGCGGGTTTCGGGAAATTGTTGACGGGTGCGACGCCTTTCTTCCAGCTTCCGAAATACTTCTTCACGACGGGGAGGATCTCTTTCGGAGATACGTCGCCGACGATGGCGAGCGATGCGTTGTTCGGGATGAAGTAGGTCTTATGGAATGCCACGAGTGCCTCGCGCGTGGTCTTTTCCACATCCTCCTCGATGCCGAAACGGGAATACGGGTGCGGGGCGTAGCCGACCGTTATTTCGAGCCGGCCCATGACCTCCGACGGATCCCGCTTCGTCGACTGCAGGCCGGAGAGGAACTGTTTTTTCTGTTTCTCCAGCTCGTCCTCCGGGAAGACCGGATTGTACAACGCGTCGGTCATGAGCGTAAGCAGCTTGTCCATGTGTTTCTTCAGGCCGCTTCCGCTCACCGACATCTGATCGTCGGCCGCTCCGGCACCGATACCGAGGCCGAGCGCATCGGCTTCCTGCGCGAACTGGAGGGAACTGCGGGTCGTCGTTCCCGCCGTCAGCAGATCCGCGACACTGTTCGCGATTCCCGAGACCTCACCGTCGTACTCCGAACCGGATTTGATCAGGAGTCTGAAGTTGACGATCGGCTCCGCGTTGTTGGTGACGACGAAGACCTTCAGTCCGTTATCGAGCGTGGTTTCGTAGTAATCCGGAAACGAGGCTTTGGGCGCAGGCCCCGGCGCCGGCTTTTTCGTGCGGTCGACCTGCGCATCCAGCTGTCCGCCAGCGAGCAGCAGGAGCGAGAAGATCATGATGATGCGTGTGAATTTCATTGTATTCATTCCTGTGACTCGTGGAGTATCAGCTTTTTTTATCCGGGACGACGTATTTCACAACATTCTTGCGCTCCGGGCGCAGGTACTCGTTGGCCACCCGCTTGATATCCTCCCGCGTCACGGCCAGGTATTTCCCGAGTTCCGTGTTGACCCGCTCGGTGTCGCCGTAGAAAAGGGAATACTTCGCAAGGTTCCGCAGCTTGCCGTCCAGCGACAGGAAACTGCTGGTGAACTCCGTTTCCTTCACGTTGCGCAGCTTCGTGAATTCCTCCTCCGTCACACCGTCGCGCTGCACTTTCTCGAGTTCCTCGCGGATGGCCTTCTCGATGGCCTCGAATTCCACACCCTGATTGGCGATGGCGATGAAGGCGAACATTCCGGCCTTGTCGAGTGGAACGCCGAAACTGGACGCCTGCAGAGCGAGCTGCTCCCTGTCAACCAGCCGCTGATAGAGGCGTGAACTCTTTCCTTCGGAAAGCACGCTGCCGAGCATCTCCAGGGCGTACGCGTCGGGATGACGGGAGTCCACCGTGACGTACGACTCGATGTAGGCGGGCAGCGGCGTGACTTCCTCTTCGACGATCAAGGTGCGCGCTTCCTTCTGTGCGGGAATGACGACATCGCGCCGCTCCGGTGCGGGACCAGCGGGAATGCTTCCGAAATAATCCTGGATCATCTTTTTTGTTTTCTCGACGTCGAGATCGCCGCCGACAGCAAGGCACGCGTTGTTCGGAAGGTAGTACCTGTCATGGAATTCACGGAATTCCCCGATCGATGCGTTGTTGATGTCCTGAGCCACTCCGATGGGCATCCACTCGTAGGATGAACCCTTGAAGGTTGTCTTGAAGAGGTTGTCGCCGAGCGTACCGTACGGACGTCCCTCGTAACGCTGCTTGAGTTCCTCCTTCACGACCTTGCGCTGCGTTTCGACGCCCAGCGAATCGACGACCAGGTGCATCAGGCGCTCCGATTCGATCCACAGCGCCAGTTCGAGCTGATTGATCGGCACCTTGAAGAAATAATCGGTCTGGTCGAATCCGGTCGATGCATTGAGCACGCCGCCGGCACCGGTGACCAGCTTGTCGATCTGACCGCGGTCGATGTTCTTCGTACCTTCGAACATCAGGTGCTCGAAGAAATGCGCGAAGCCGGTGCGGCCCGTGACCTCATCCTTGGAACCGACTCGATAGAGTATGTATGTCATCGCCGTCGGGGCGGTGCGGTCCACGTGCAGGATGACCGTCAATCCGTTCTCCAGTTTGTATTCCTCGTACTGGATCGGCTTGAAGCTCTGCGCCTGCACTCCAGCCGCCAGCAGCAGGAGGAGCGGGAGAAAAAACCATCGTTTCATGGATACCTCAAGGGGAATTGAAGTGGGAATATGAATTGTCCGTGTATGTTCTCGGGATGCGCCCGGCGGGAGTCAGGACGCCTTCTGCATAAACGGCAGATCGAGCAGCCCGCGTATATCACGGATCACTTCGTCCGCCAGTCCGAGGTATTCGCGTCCGAGCGTCGTCTCCACCGCCACGCAGATCATGCCCGCGTTCTTCGCGGACTCGATACCCAGCGGCGCGTTTTCCACGACGACGCAATCGGCGGGAGCAAGTTCCATGTGATGCATCGGGGCGAGGTAGGGATCCGGGTGCGGCTTCGCACGATGCACCTCGTCGCCCGTGATCAGAAAATCGAACAGCGCGCGATGCTCTTCGGTCAACGCTGCTTCCATGTTCTTTTTCGATGAGGCCGTGACCAGTGCGGTGCGGAAACCGCGTCGGCGCAGATCGGCGATGACCTCGAAGACGTGCGGGTAATAGGTCACCTGTACGATGGACCGGTAATACTCGCGTTTGCGGTCGATGAAGGCTTCATGCTCGGCGGCGGGCAGGGACACGCCCGCCTCGTCGAGAAAGGTGGGCAGGATTTCTCGCGAAGCGCGTCCCTCGTGCAGCAGCACCGAGTGTTCGGAGACGCTGCCGCCGAGTTCCCGAAACATCTTCTCCCAGGCCAGATAATGGTAATGGAGGGTGTCGGCGATGACGCCGTCGAGATCGAAAAAAACCGCTTTGATCATAGGTCGCGCGCAGGTGTGACTTCGGTCGCTACAGATTTACAATTTACGAAGAAAGAGGGGAAAAGTTTTAGGGAGGGGAGGAGTAAGGGAAGGGAGGAGTAAGGGAGGGAGGGTGCAGAGGACGCGGAGAAGATTTTACCGCGGAGGCGCACGGAGGCGCGCGGAGGACTGTTGGATGGGAGGCGTGCGGAGGATTATTGCATCAGAGGGAGCACGAGGGAGATGATGATCCATGCCTGCAGGATGGTCAGTGCGATGCCGGCGACCCCCCCGGCGACAACCTGGGCGATGGTGTGGGCGCGCAGGGTGACACGCGCCCAGGCGAGGAGGACGATGAGCGGCAGGGTCCAGAGGAGCTTCCAGCCGAAGAGGGGGAAGAGAAACACGAGCGGGCCGGTGAGTCCCATCACATGCGCGCTGATTTTCCATCGGAGATTGATGGCGTTGAGAATTAACGTGTTGATGAGGTAGCACCACATCAGTCCCCACACGAACACGGAGGCGTTTTGAAAGAGCAGGAGCATCAGTCCCGCCAGTGAAATCGACGCACTGATCATGTAGGGCTTCGTCCGCTGCAGGCGCTCGGGCACGTCGTAGGCCGTGACTTCCCGCATTTTCCGAAGGTGAAGGACGTAAACCATCTGCACTCCTCCGGCACAGGCCGCGGATACAACCCATACCACCGCCTGGTGGAACACACCGCCGTGCTCGTAGGCCAGGACCAGGATACCGAACACTACGGCGGCGACTGCAGGGGGAACAAGGGCGATCGAAACCTGATTCGCGAACTGACGGGAGCGGCTTTCCATGATGCAAGATAAAGAGTAACCACGGATTACACAGATTTCACGGATTGGAATTTCCGGACGTCTTCCGGAGGTCCGAAGTTTCGGGCCGTCATTCCTGCCTTGTAATTCCATGGCGATATAGGTAGTATTGGTCCGATACTCCCGGCAATTGTGATATCCTGGATCTCCAATGATTCGACTGCTCCCGCTTCTCCCTGCTGTGCTCTTTCTTCTGTTCCCTTCCATGCTTGCGGCCCAGAGCGCTGTTTTCGAACCGTATCCCGCGTTCGATGGCGGCGCGATGCGCATGATCGTTTCGATGAGCGGGCAGATGGGAATCGCGGCGGGCAACGAGCGCCACGGATTGTACTGGCCGGGGAACGGAATATCGAATCCGCGCACACGCGGACTCTCTTTTACCGCCACGCCTGTGATTGCCGGTCGCATCCATGGGGAGCGGCGCGTCTCCGCAAGCTATTATCGCGACAACTTCATTGCCGGTCCCATCATCTCCGGCAAGCCGGTCGTCGATCCGACGGATCCGTTCTTTCGCGCGTACAGGATCACCTGGCAGCAGACCGAGGAAACCGACTACCAGGAATGGCCCGTGAATCTTGGCGCTCCGGGCACGTCTGTAGGCGCGCCATATTTCTACGGAGAATCGCAGATGTTCTGGGTAATGAACGATCTCGACACTGCGAGCATGCGGCAGTACAACGGTTGCGATCCGATGGGACTGGAGATGCGCTGCCTGCTCTACGCACCCTGGGCCGGCGATGCGCGGGATAACACGCTGCTGCTGCAGGTCACGTACCTCAACAAGGGACAGGACAGCATCCGGGACGCGTATGCGGGATTCTTCATGGACACAGACCTGCGCGACGCATCGAACGACCTCGCAGGTTCGGACTCCGCGCGGGGTATGGTGTATGCCTACGACGGCACTTCCGATATCGAGGTGGATGGCATGCCCGTGGCGCTCGGAATCGTCATGCTGCAGACGCCCGCCGTAGCCGCGGCCGGGGACAGCGCCCGATGGTTCTCCGGTTGGAGAAAGAACGCGCGTAACATTCCCGTGACCGCGGCAGTGGTGCCGCTGAAGGTCCCGGGAACACCGATCAGCGAACCGCAGCTCGGTCTCGATCAGACGGAAGCATGGTATTCGCTTCTGCAGGGGAAGGGAACGGGGGCCGATGTCGTCGATCCTTTGACGAACCACCCATCGCGATTCTGGTACTCCGGCGATCCGGTCAGCGGAACCGGTTGGCTACCGGATGATGGTGTGAGGCTGTCCGATGGACGGACGTATGCTCTGAATCCGGGCGACCAGCGCGTGCTGATAGCCGCCGGTCCAATCGACATGGCGCCGGGCGACACCCAGCAGGTGACGTTCGCATTCATCGCGGCGCGCGGTGCGACACCGCGGTCGGCGGTGCACAAGCTGCGCGATCACGCTGATTTCTGGCAGGCGGAATTTCGCCAGCGGCCGATCGCCGCGGCATACAGGAGCGCGGCGGCACGGTCACCGAGCGCAGAGTCCGTTCCCGGTCAGATCGATGTGAACGCGCGCATGAGCGGCTTGCCGGTGGATATCCGTGTCGAGGTCTCGGACCGGAACGGCGGAGTGCTCGCGAACGCCGCGCTCGACCGCTTCAGTTCACAGGGTGACTGGGTGTACCGGAAAACGGTAACGCTCCCGGAGATTCCGCACGACGGTGTCAATGTCTCCTTCATCGCGGAATGGGACGGTGAATCGGTCCGCATTCCCGGTCGCGTCTCCATGCCGGTGAGCGGCGTGATCGACATGAACGGAGCGGAAGTGCTCGAGGAAGGAGATGGTAACGGCCGCATCTCAGCGGACGAGGACGCCAAGTGGTTCCCGCGATTCGTCAACCGCACTGCTTTTACCTATGACATTCACGCGCAATCGTATTCCCTGCCCGAGACCCAGTGGCTCAAGGTCCCGGCCCTTTCGGCGCAGGCCACCGTACCTTCCGCGCAGCGTCCATGGGAGCCTGGGATGGGCTATGCCATGATCTGGCAGGATTCGCTCAGACTGGACGGAGACAGCACATCCTTCCGCTACGATCTCATCGATCCGGCGCGAAACGTCTGGTGGGAGCGCCAGGGCTGGATTCCCACGGACAGCATTTCGGAGGAATGGTACGATGTACTGATGACGCAGGTGCGCGGCGGTTCGGACGAGCGTCCAGGTGTGCGCCTGCTCGATCTCGCCGCGCTGCAGGACAAGTGGTATGTCGCGTCGATCCGCGGCGACGCGTTCGACCGCAGGCTCGCGCTCCGCGATTCCGTGACTGGAGTGCCGTTCTTCACGGACTACGGTCTGGACGTATTCACCGGTGCCGCGCCGGCCACGGATGGTTTTCGCGTCGTGCGCGGGACGATCGAGGCAGCCGGACAGAGCGCGAATCCCGTCTCGGAAGCAGACCTGTTTGTCTTTAATCCCCGGCACGTCCTGCTCGCGCGCAGTCAGAGAACGGCGACGAACGCCGTGGTATCGAAACCCGCGCCCATGCCGCTCTCGGAGTGGACCTCGGTGCGGATAGAGCTGCCCGAATCGGGAACGCTGCGCGCCGAGGTGTACAACCTTGTCGGTCAGCGGGTGAAGGTGCTGCGCGACGGGCAGGTCCCGGCCGGCCGGCATCTTCTCGTATGGGACGGCTACTGGGCAGACGGACGCGCCGCGGAGTCCGGAATGTATCTCCTCCGCATCCTTGCACGGGGATCGGAAGTCACGAGAAAGATTGTCGTGATTCGCTAGTGCGCCGCTCCGGATAGACCAGACCCGACAGCCAGTAAATAATACCAGCCGCTCCGATTCCCATGATCACATCGATGACGTAATGGGCCTGGATGTACATGGTCGCGGCGATGATGCCGAGACCGGGGAGAAGGAAGAGCCAGAAGTACCGCCGCTGAAAACGGAAGGCGAAGATCAGCGTGAGCAGGGTCACGCCGGTATGCATGGAGGGAACGCAGTCACGCACCGCGGGAGTGAGATTGGCCGCGAGAAAGCCCTGTACCCACGCGGTGATGGGGAGCATGCCCGAGAGAACAGGGAGCTGCTCCGGCATCCAGCGGTTGGGACCGAGCACGGGGAAGAGCGCATACGTGATGAGCGCGCCGTACCATCCCAGGATCATGGCGGCCAGTGCGCGGTGGAAGTCCCCTTTCCGATTGCCCCGGAACATCAGAACCATCAGCACCGGCATGCCGAAGTAATACGAAAAGTACGTGAGGTGCAGCAGATCCGTCAGCAGGGGGTGCCCATGCGTGCCCAGCCACACGATGGGATCCGTGCCGAACAGGGACAGGTCGATGCGGTGCAGGATGTCGTCGATGAGGAAGATTTCCGACGGTCGTCCCGCGGTGATCATCTCATGAATCAACCCGTAAATCACTGGATACAGAATCAATGGCAGGAGGTAGCGGATGAAGCCGGCGGTTTTCGGAAAACGCTTGCGTTGTTCGTAACTCAGCATCCAGATCGCGGCGAAGACGAAGGTGATGGTCAGGACCTCGCCGACACGCGTGGTGCTGCCGTGCCGGAGCGCGTCTCCCGCGAGCAGAAGGATAACGCCGAAAGGAAAGAGCGTGTGAAAGGTCGCCCACTGACTGATTGAGGCGGTATTCCGCGTCGGCTCGTGCAGTTGGGTTTGCTCAGGAGGAACCCGGGAGAATGCGCCGGTCATTCGGCGTTGCTGTCTCTCGCCCACCGCTTGATCACGCCGTGGTCCTCGGCGCGGAGCTCGGCCTCACCGTGGAGGAGAAGGTATGACGGCAGCGGCATTCCGCCTTCTTCGAGGACTTCGAGAATTTCCTGTTTCGCATGATAGCGCTCCTGTGCGTCGAGAGTCCCCCAGTCCGAAAAATTCAGATGCCCGCGTCCCTCGGTCACATGGCCGGCAACGAGCCAGCCTGCGGGATTGACATAGCTGTACCAGGGCCAGACCGATTCGTTCGAGTGGCAGTCATAGCATGCCCTGCGGAGTACGGTCATCACCTGGGGCGGCGCCTTGATCTCGGCGCGCACCGGAGGATTGGCGCGGTCGGATTGAAAGAATTGGATGATCACGAGAACGCCAATCAGTCCGTAGAGGGAAATACGCAGCACCCGTTTCATGGAGCCTCCAAAATGGTGTTGTGTGCAATTTCAAGTATTTCGCCATCCTCGGCGCGCAGTCGCACCGGACCGCGGCAGACGATGTTCGCGCCGAATCGCACATCGCCTTCGATCCGGAGTGACGCGCAATGCAGAAGTGAGGGCGCGCCGTGCGGGAAGCGCTCCTCGAGCTGAGAGACGAAGCGGTAATGCCGTTTGTCCAGCATGATGTCGAGATGCGGCAGCGCGCGCGCGGGATTGGGGATGATCCGGAAATCATCGGTCAGCTCATAGGCGTCGGACCAGATGCCGAGCAGATCGTCGCAGGTTTTCACCGGGGTGAAACGCGTGCGCGGAACACGGAGCGCGACCGCGCGATCGAACAGTGAAATGGCCGCGCCCATCGCCGTCTCGAGCTGATACACCGAAGGCGAGGACGGATCGCGCGGATCCAGCGACTTCGAGTTCCTGATCAGCGGAAGAGGAATCAGGCTGTCATAGCTGTCGAGCAATCCTTTCAGCTCCCGCAGGTTCACCCACAGGTTGTTGGTATTGAAATAGCGGTACAGGGTGATGTCCTGGAACTCATCCTTTTCCGTTACGGGACACTGCGCCAGCTCGCGCAGCGTGAGACGGCCGTCTCTGAGACGCGCGAGATGTCCGCCCTTGCGGTCGGCTGGTGTGCGGTCGGCCACTTCCATCATGAATGGAAGGTTCTCCTTCGCAAAATACCCGAGGATGCCGGGATCCATCACCGCGCCGAGATTGTCGGCATTGCTGATAAACGCGTATTCAATTCCTTTTTCCAGAAGCCGGGCCAGCAGTCCCGACGTCAGCAGGGCGGTGAATATGTCACCGTGCCCGGGAGGACACCACTCCAGTTCCGGGTTTTCCTCGCACCGGGCTGGGGAAAGATCTCCCACCAGTACTTTCGGTACGCGGTGCTGGAGGAAGTCCGGCGGGAGGTCGCCTGCAGGACCGGGGTGGGTCGCGAGGGCGGAGAGGCTGTCCTCGCGCGTATGCTCGCTGTTCATCAGCAGCAGCGGAACGGGATGCCCCGCGCGCTGCCGCAGCTGTTCCATCTGCCGCGCAATGATGTCGATGAAGCGCAGACCGTTCTTGACGGGAATGAGACTCTTTGCCCGCTCGAGTCCCATGCTCGTGCCAAGCCCGCCGTTCAGCTTTATCACGACGGCACGCTCGAGCGCCATGTCTCCATGCGCGGCGTAACCGTGAAGTTCTTCGGCATCGGGGACATGGTCGACGGCAGCAATTTCGTCGCGTGTGATTGTACCGATCGATCCCCGAAGCAGCTGCGCGAAATTCCGCTTGAACATCCTGATGACAAGCGGATGGCTCCCCGCCCTGCGCATTTTCTCTTCATAAGGGCGGAATGCGGACTCTATGTCGTCCGTATGATTGGACATGGCATCTTACCCGTTACGCACGATCGTCTGCAGACTCTCCCTGTTCGCGGCGATGGTGCGCGCGATGTCATCCTCGCCGTGCATGACCGAGAGGAAGGCAGCCTCGAACTGCGACGGCGCGAGGTAGATGCCGCGCTGCAGCATTTCAGAGAAATAACTCCCGTATAATCCCGTATCGCAGGTTTTCGCATCGTCCCAGTTGCGCACCGGACGATCGGTGAAGAAAAGCGTGAACATCGATCCCACGCGATTGCTGACATAGGGCAGACCGAGTTCGTCAAGGTTCTTCCGGATACCGTCGATGAGCATGCCCGCGCTCAGATCAAGTTTCATGTAGAGCAGCGTATCCTCGGACAGGATGCGCAGAGTCTCGAGTCCCGCGGTCATGGCGAGGGGATTGCCGGACAGCGTGCCGGCCTGGTACATCGGGCCCGCGGGCGCGACCAACTCCATGATCTCGCGTCGTCCGCCGTAGGCGCCGACGGGGAGTCCGCCGCCGATGATCTTTCCGAGCGTGGTCAGGTCGGGGGTAATGCCGAACAGCTCCTGTGCGCCGCCGGGCGCGACGCGGAATCCGGTCATCACCTCGTCGAAGATGAGCAGTATTCCCTCGCGCGTGCAGAGATCCCGCAGCTCCTCGAGGAAGCCTTCGACGGGAGGCACGCAGCCCATGTTGCCGACGACAGGTTCGAGGATTATGCAGGCGATCTGATCCGGGAAGGACTTCACGAGCGCTTCGACGGACGAGAGATCGTTGTAGCGCGCGGTGAGGGTATCGCCCGCGGTAGCGGCGGTCACACCGGGGGAATCGGGGAGGCCGAGCGTTGCGACGCCCGAACCCGCCTTGATCAGGAAGGAATCGGCATGGCCGTGATAACAGCCTTCGAATTTGAGGATCTTCTCGCGGCGCGTGAACGCCCGCGCGAGGCGGACGGCCGACAGCGTGGCCTCGGTGCCGGAATTCACCATGCGCACCATCTCGATGCTCGGAACCATCTCGATGATTTTCTTCGCGAGGAGGTTCTCCAGCTCGGTCGGTGCGCCGAAACTCATCGCCTTGTCGAGCTGCGCATGAAGCGCGGCGATGACGCGCGGATGCTGATGACCGAGGATGAAGGGTCCCCAGCTGCCGACGTAGTCGATATATTCGTTGCCGTCGACGTCGCGGAGCCTGGAGCCGGCAGCAGAGTCCATGAAAACCGGCTGTCCGCCGACGGCGCGGAACGCGCGCACGGGAGAGTTGACGCCGCCGGGCAGCAGCGTCAGCGCCTCTGCGAAAAGAGCTTTGCTGTTCTTCATTCGGATTTGGTTTCTGGGTAAAGATCTTCTTTCATCACCAGGACGTCTCCCTGCAGGGCGGTCACGATGTTGCGGAGATTGTTCATTTCCTTCTGGAACTGCCGCAGGGTTTCCTTCAGCTCGCTAACCTCGCTCCGCAGCGAGGTTCCTGCATCCTTCGGTGCGCCATCCTCGGCGACCGCATCCCCATAAATGAAGAACTTATGCCGGTAGCGGGTTTCCTTCTGCCCCAGTGCACGCGGCGCTTCTTCGATGTACGGCGCTTCGCGATGCAGCAGGCTGTCCATCGTCTGCTGTGCCGCTTCCATTGACGGAAAATTGAATTGCTTCCCTGCGCGGGCGCGGATTTCTCCGGTGGTCTGCGGTCCGCGCAGCATGAGGATGCTCATCGCCGTCGCCTGCGCCGGGGAGAGGCCGAGGCCGTTTTGTCCCGCGCGATGCATGTATTTGAGCGTGCGGCCGGTGCCCGAGGCGAAGGCGACGAGGCCCTTGCCGCGCAGCAGCGTCAGCGCATCTTCAACGGTGTCTTCGTCATATTCCACCACGGGCTCGCGGCTGTTCTTCTGATTGCAGGCGTTCATGAGCGCGTTGAGCGTCATCGGATAGTATTCCGGAGTCGCCTGGCTTTTTTCGATCAGCGCGCCGAGCACGCGTACTTCCTCCTCTGTCAGGACAGGAAGCGGTTGTGACATGTCGTCCTCTCTCGTTCAATGCAACAATCGTTTTCCGTGCCTCGGATCGTGGCCGCAGGCGGCGGCACGCCCGGCAGCGTTCACTTCAGCAGCTTCGCGGCATCCTTCGCAAAATAGGTGAGCATCATGTCCGCGCCCGCGCGCTTGATGCCGATGAGCGATTCCATCATCACGCGGTCATGGTCAATCCAGCCGTTCATCGCGCCGGCCTTGATCATGGCGAATTCGCCGCTCACCTGGTAGGCCGCGGTGGGCATGCCGAACTCGTCCTTCACGCGGCGAATGATGTCGAGGTACGGACCGGCCGGCTTGACCATGACGATGTCGGCGCCTTCCTCGATGTCGATCGCGACCTCGCGGATGGCTTCGTTGCCGTTGGCCGGATCCATCTGATGCGAGCGGCGGTCGCCGAAGGCGGGCGCGGAATCGGCCGCGTCGCGGAAGGGTCCGTAGTAACCGGATGAATACTTCGCGGCGTAGGACATGATCGGCAGGTTCGTGAAACCGTGCTCGTCGAGCGTGGCGCGGATGACGGCGATGCGGCCGTCCATCATATCCGACGGCGCGACCATGTCGGCGCCGGCTTCGGCATGCGACAGTGCTTCCTTCGACAGCAGTTCCAGCGTGTCGTCGTTGACGATCTCCTCGCCGCGCACGATGCCGCAATGGCCATGCGAGGTGTATTCGCACATACACACATCGGTGATCACCACCAGCTGCGGCAGGGCTTTCTTGATGCGCCGCACGGCTTCCTGCACGACACCGTGGGGGTCCCATGCCTCGGAGCCGATTTCATCCTTGTGTTTCGGGATGCCGAAGAGGATCACCGCGGGAATGCCGAGCTTGAACACTTCACGGCACTCCTTCACGACTTCATCGACGGAGAGGTTGAATACGCCGGGCATGGACTTGACCGCCTTTCGCACGCCTGTGCCGGGCACGACGAAGAGCGGGTAGATGAAGTCCTTGGGCGTGAGCACGGTCTCACGCACCATCGAGCGCAGTCCCTCGGTCATGCGCGTCCTGCGTGTGCGGATGAATTCCGTGTATGGTGTGAAGATGGATTCGCCGGTCTGCATGGTCATCGGTGTCTGTGAATGGAAGAAAATCTGTTATCACATAAACTTACATCATGCGGCGGAAAGGATAAAGCCCGGGACGCGTTTTTGCCCGGAGAAACGCCGGTTCGAGGTTGCGCGTGCGAGCGCGATCAGGTTCGATCTGTGATGCGGTAGATGCGCGGATCGGCCTTCAGTTCGACGAGAAAGAGCTGCGTATCCATCCATGAATGCGTTCGTTCCGGTGGCGGGTCATACGCGCCGTAGGTTGAAATCAGCACCCAGCCGGGCGTGGCGGCGCAGTTGCCGGAGACGTGCAGCCCGATGTCGTAATTCGTCGTGAAGGGAATCTTCACCAGCGGCGTCTCTTCCCCGCTGTCGAGATCGGTCATTGCGATGTAGTCCGTCGACACGTTCTGGTAGACATGTACGTCGCGTCCGTCAACGGTCTGCGCGAGATCGCCGTGCCCGTTGGAACCGTCCGGGAGGGAGAACGACGAGGTCAGGTCGGGCGTGAACGCGTCGGGATACAGCAGGTCGTCGTACCCGACCATGCAGTGGTTGCCGCTCATCGACATGCCGACCCAGTTGATGCGGTCGGGGAAGCCGCCGTCCCTGCGTCCGAGTATCGCATTCTCCGCGCGGTCGTAGAGATACCAGTACGCCGTGTTGCCGCGGAGGATCACCAGACCTCCGTCGGCATTTTCCGGATCGGCCTTGGCGTATTCGTTCTGAATGCCGGGACCCTGGTACGCATCGATCGCCTGATCGGTGAAGCGCAGTACGGTCGTGTGGAAATTCGGATCCTCGAAACGAACGCCTTTCGCCGGCATGGGGAGCGCGGGAGGGGAGTAGACTTCCGTCCCCATGACGAATTCGATCGGATCCTGCGCGGAAGCGGTGCATGCGATGGGACCGCACACGGTGAAGAGGAAAAGGAAGCGAAGTATGGCGTACCTCGTCCGGAAGTTATGGAATGGAGGATGGACGGATCACGCCCGCGGCGAATGGACACGCGCATGCGGCGAAATCTTCGGCAGCATGAACCGCCGATTCGGAGAGGGGATTCGTTCTTATCGAAGGATGATCAAATATACTGGCGGGAGATATCCATCGCAAGCATGACTCTTTCCACGACAGCATGCGCGGACTTCACGCAGTCTCCGACGGATATCCCGCCGCGGTAGTTCGCGCAGAAATACAGGCCGGGATGCGCGGCTTCCGCGACGTCGATCGCATGCATGCGGTCGAGGTGTCCAGGCACGTACTGCGGAATGGCGTGCTTCCAGCTCGTGACGTGGATGAAATCAGGCTTGGCCGGCGTGCCCAGCAACGCGTGCTGCTCGTCGAGCGCTGTCCGCGCGATTTCCTCATCGGAGCGCAATGCTTCCTCGGGCTGGCGCATGCCGCCGACGAAGGTCGTCAGATGCACGCGTCCCTCGGGTGCGCGCTTGCGGAAGATGGTGCTGGAAAAGATCGTCCCGAGAATGCGCCGCCTCTCCACTTTCGGGATCAGGAAACCGAAGCCGTCGAGCGGATGCATGCCCGCTGTCGGAGTGAAGCCGGTGATGACCTCGGCGACCGGGGGATAAGGTATTTCGGAGAGAATAGTCTGTAGTTCTGGAGCGACATCGCGCGAAAGTCCCGCCGCTGCCGCCGCGGGCGCGGCGATGATCACGGCGCGCGCGGTCAAGTTGTGCTCCTCCCCGTCGTGCATGTAGCGGACGAGGAAGCGTGCGCTCCCGTCGCCCGGGGATTCCGTTACGGACAGGACGTCGACGGAATGTGTTTTCTCCCTGATTTCATTGGCCAGCGCGTCGGTCAGCGTCTGCATGCCGTCGAGAAAGGAGAACATGCGGGCGGACTGCTTGCTCTCCTCGTTGCGTTTCTTCCGTTCCCGTGCGCCCTTGATCGTGCCCTTGATCAGGCTGCCGTACTTCTGCTCGAGTTCGTACAGTTTCGGAAACGCGGCGCGCACACTGAGCTGTTCGGGATCCCCTGCGTAGACTCCCGCGATGAAGGGATTGATGGCGTAGTCGAGGAATTCACGGCCCAACCGACGGCGGACGAAATCCGCGACAGTCTCTTGCACATCCGGCGGTGCGGCGGGAATGAAGGGTTCGCGGAAGAGACCGAGCTTGGTGCCCCATGAGAACAGTCTCGTGCGGAGAAACGCGGGCGGCGTCATCGGGAGGGACATGAGCGTGCCGTCGCGGAGTATGTAGCGGTTCTTCGATGCATCGGAAGCGTAGAGCTTCTGCGCCTCGACTCCGGCGTCCCGGATCAGCTCGGTGAGCATCGGATTGGTTTCGAGCGTGGAATTGGGTCCCGCCTCGATCAGCCATTCTCCCTCGCGCGCGCTGCGGATCGCTCCGCCATAGCGCGGCGCTTTTTCGAGCAGCAGCACTCTCAGTTCGCGCTTCTGAAGGAGGTAAGCGCAGGTGAGGCCGGATATTCCCGCGCCGAGGATGATGGTGTCGTAGGTTTGCTGAGTCATGTGCTTGTAGTTTGTTGTTGTCGCCTGGTGAATGCTGCTCGATAGCAACCACTTTGGCTGTTGACATTGGCGGTTGGAATGGCGCTCGGCTCAGTGCATTGGCGCAATTGCCAATAGCCAAAAGCCAAAGTAGTCCGCGGAGCGACCAGAATCCAGAGATCGAACTCCGTGTCAGCGGCGAAGCGCGGTGACGCGGTCCATGCGGCGCACGATCTGTCCCGCCAATGCGGAAATGTATTTCTCCGATGCATTCAGCGCGGGCATGACCTGAAAATGCTCGATGCCGGCGTGCAGGGCGGTTTCGCGCAGATCGATGCCGAGTTCGTGCAGCGTTTCGATATGATCGGTCACGAAGGCGATGGGAACCACCATGAGGTCGCGCACACCCGCGGCGGCGAGTTCCTTCGTTTTCTCGACGGTATTGGGCGTGAGCCACTTGGCCGGCCCCACCTTGCTCTGGAAACTCAGGTGATACTGAAGTCCGTCCGCGCGGCGCCGCATGACTTCCTCCATCGTGGCGCGGATCTGATGCGAATACGGATCGCCCTGCTCGACGAGCTTCACCGGCGTGCCGTGCGCGCTGAACAGGAGGGTGACGTCCGCCCGGCTGCGCTCGGGAAAGGAATGCAGTCCTTCATCGATGCGCTCGTTGATGGCGTCGATGAACGCACTCTCGAGCGGATACGCCTTCACGCTCCGCACCTTGAAGACGCGGTTGCCGCGTGCGCGATGCAGGTCGCGCCAGGTCTTGAAACAGGAGCCCGTTGTCGTTTTTGAATAGTGCGGATACAGCGGCATGAGGAAGACGTCTGTGTAGCTGTCCGTCGCCAGCGCGTCCATCGCTTCCTCGATGAACGGGTGCCAGTAGCTGAACCCCACTTCCACGCGGATGCGGCAGTCCTCGCCGTAGTGCGCGGAGAGCGCGCGCTGCAGCGCCTCGGCCTGCGCGAGCGAGAGTTCCGCGATGGGCGACTTCCCGCCGATCATCGCGTAATTCTTCCTGACGATCTCGGCCCTCTTTTTCGCGATGAAGCGCGCCAGCGGCTTGCGCGCGAATTCCATCGGACCGAACGAGATGATCTCCCGGTCTAGGAACAGGTTCTCGAGAAACGGCCGCACCGCATCCAGCGATGTCGGCCCTCCCATGTTGAGAAGTATGACTCCGAGGTTGGTCATGTTGTGAATGACTTTGGCCATTGGCTGTTGGCTATTGGCTTTTGGCTCATGGCTGTTCGTTGATGGATGCATATGATTGCTAACTGCCAACTGCCAACAGCCAACAGCCAACTGCCAACTGCCAACTGCCAACGGCCAACGGCCAACGGCCAACGGCCAAGGTTTGCCAATCAGGAACGACATTGTGCAACCAATGCCACGTTGCCGGCCGACTAGACGGTCTTACTGAATATGGGCTTCTCCATCTGCTTCGGCAGGTAGGAGTCGAAGGCCATCGCCGCGTTGCGGATGACGAGAATGCCCATGCCGTTGATGGTGATGCGGTCGTCGGTGATGGTGACGAGATTGTCGTCGACGAGTTCCTGGAGCCGCTCATAAGCATCGTGGAAGTAGCTGTCGAACACGATGTTCCATTTCTTCTCTATGGCACGCTTGTCGAGTTCGAAGTCGCACATCAGCGTCATGATCACATCGCGGCGCAGCAGGTCGTCGTCGGAGAGACGGTAGCCCACGTGCGTGGCGGGACGCCCGGCCTCCATCGCCTCGTAGTACTCGGGCAGCGTCTTCACGTTCTGCGCGTACATCCGATCGAATTGTCCGATACTCGTGATGCCGAAGCCGTAGAGGTCCGCGCCCGCATGCGTGGTATAGCCCTGGAAATTCCGGTACAGCGACTTGTTCCGCTGCGCGACGGCCAGCTCGTTGTCGGGCTTGGCGAAATGATCCATGCCCACGTAGCGGTAGCCCGCGGCGTTGAGCATCTCGATCGTGCGCACCGTGATGCGCAGCTTTTCCTCAGGCGTCGGCAGGTCCTCGGCGCGAATCAGCGCCATGTGCTTCTTCAGCCAGGGCACATGCGCGTAGTTGAACACGGCGATGCGGTCGGGATCGATGTCGATGATGCGCTCGAGCGTCTCTTCGAAGGTCTCCATCGTCTGATGCGGCAGGCCGTAGATCAGGTCGAGATTCACGCTCTCGAAACCGACGTCATGCGCCCAATCCAGCACCTCGCGCGTCATGTCCTCGGGCTGGATGCGGTTGACCGCCTGCTGCACCTTGGGATTGAAATCCTGCACGCCCATGGAGATGCGGTTGAAGCCGCCTTCCTTCAGCGCGACGAGATGGTCGCGCGTCATCTCGCGCGGATCGATTTCCACGCCCGCCTCGATGTTCGCGGCGAAGGGAAACAGCTCCTGCGTGCGGCCGGCAAGCTCGCGGATTTCGTCCGGATGCAGGTAGGTCGGGGTGCCGCCGCCCCAGGCGATCTGCACGACCTCGCGGTCCGCGCGGATCATCGGGCGGATCAGATCCAGTTCCTTCTTCACGTACTGCACGTAGGTGTTGATCTTCTTGCGGTCGCGGGTGATCATCATGTTGCAGCCGCAGAAATAGCACAGCGTGTCGCAGAAGGGAATGTGGAAATACAGCGACAACGGCGGCGGAGCGTCGGCCGCGTTCGTGCGGCGGATTTCCTCCGCGTAATCGGCAGCGGTGAATTCCGGAGAAAACACCGGCGCAGTGGGATAGCTGGTATAGCGGGGACCCGGCCGTGAATATTTCTTCAGCAGTCCGGTGTCGATATGGTCGAATTGCCTGATGGCCGTGCTCATGCTGTTCCTTCTTTCAATGCGTCGTTCTTATTCCTGTTCTTCCTTGCGTATCTCGACGGAGATCTCCTTCACGGCTTCGATCATTGCCTTCGCATGCGGCACGGGCACGGTGGGCAGGATGCCGTGGCCGAGGTTGAATATGTGTCCGGGATGATTGCCGAAATATTCGAGCACACGGCGCACTTCGGCACGGATGCTCTCGGGCGACGAGTACAGCGCCACGGGATCCATGTTGCCCTGCAGCGCCACGTGGTTGCCCACCGCCGCGCGCACTTCGCCTATGTCCACGGTCCAGTCGATGCCCAGCACGTCCGCGCCGCTGTCGGCCAGCTCGGGGAAGCAGGCGTTCGCTCCCTTCGCGAAGAGGATCACCGGCGCGGTGCTGTTCGTCTTGACGTACTCGACGATCTGCATCATGTAGGGGAGGGAGAATTCGAGGAAGGCGTCCTTGCTCAGCGCGCCCGCCCAGGTGTCGAAGATCTGCACGATGTCGGCGCCCGCCTGCGTCTGGCGTACGAGATATTCTCCCACGACGCCGGCGAACTTGCCGAGCAGCGCGTGCAGCAGCTCGGGCTGGTCGTACATCATGGTCTTGATGGTTTCGAAATTTTTCGATCCGCCGCCCTCGATCGCGTAGGAAGCCAGCGTCCACGGCGCGCCCGCGAAACCGATCAGCGGCACGCGCCCGGCGAGCTGTGTCTTCGTGAGCGCGAGGGCGTCATAAACGTACCGCAGGCGGTCGGCCGCGCCTTCGACGGCGAGCTTCCCGATTGCCTCGGCGGCGCGGAGCGGCTGCGGGAAGCGCGGTCCGCCCTTTCCTTCCTCCACGACCAGTTCCATGCCCATGGCTTCGGGCACGACGAGAATGTCGGAGAAAATGATGGCGGCATCGACGCCGACGATGTCCACCGGCTGTATGCTTACTTCCGCCGCGAGCTCCGGTGTCTTGCAGAGCGTGAGGAAATCGGCCCTGGCGCGCACCGCGCGGTACTCGGGCAGGTAGCGTCCCGCCTGGCGCATCATCCACACCGGCGTGCGTTCGGTCGCCTTGCGGCGCGCCGCGCGGAGGAGGAGGTCGTTCTGGAGTTTCGTCATTGTTTGTCTTTTTTTATCCGTGTTGATTCGTGATATCCGTTCAGTCCGTTTTCCCCCATGCGACGATCGCTTCCGCAAGGGCTTCGGCGGTCTGTTCGGAGGGGAGAATATCCGCCTGCATTCCGCGTGCTTCGGCTTCGCTCGCCGTCGTCGCGCCGATGACGGCGATTGGAATCGGACGACGCGCTGTTTCCTTCAACAACTCCGCGTAGTGCCGCACCGCGGAAGGGGAGAAAAAGGCCGCGCAGTCGAAGCCGTTGTTGCGTGCCGCCCCGACGAGCCGCTCGGCGTCGGTATCGGTCGGTCCCAGCGTGCGGTACACCACGAGCTGTTCGATCGTACCGCCGCGTGCGCGTATGCCCGCCGCTGTTTCCTCGCGCGCGATGTTCCCGCAGGGCTGGAGGAAGCGGCGGTCGCGCACGTCGGGGAGCTCCGCGGCGAGTGTCGCGCCGTAGGACTCCGACGGCAGCGTCTGCGGGTTGAATCCTTCCTTCCGCGCACGTTCGCCGGTTTTGGGACCGACGACGAAGACCGGCGGAAGCAGCTCCGGGGCGATGCATGCTTCGCGCAGCAGCTGCGCGAAATGGCGGACGGCGTTCATGCTCGTGAGCAGGAGTCCGTCATAGCTGGGCAGATTCCGCAGCGCGGCCGATATTTTCTCATCCATTTCCATGCGCTCGATGCGGATCATCGGGATGTGCAGGACGCCGATACCCGCTTTTCGCAGGATGCCGGCGAATACTTCCGAGGCCGCGGGACGCGTGTCCAGGACGGTATGGATGCGCGCGGTCAACTGCTATGCTTCCGCACCGCGGATGGCGTCGAGTATTTCGCGCGCGCCGTTGGCGAGCAGCTTCCCGGCCACGCGCACTCCGAGTTCGGACGCGCGCGAAAAGTCGCTCGTGGTCCCGCGCGTATCGAGACGCACGGTTCCGTCGATGGACGCGACCATGGCGTCGAGCGTCAGCCGCGCGCCGATGCGCCGCGCATAGGCGCCGATGGGTATCTGGCAGCCGCCCTCGAGCGTGCGCAGCAGCGCGCGTTCGGCGAAAGCCGCCGCGGCACTCTCGTCGTTGTTGAGTGCGGCCACATATTTCGCGGTCTCCCTGTCGTTGTCGCGGATCTCGATGCCCAGGGCACCCTGTCCCACCGCGGGGAGAATGAGGCTGGTGGGAATCACCTGCGCGATGCGATGCTCCCAGCCGAGACGCTTGACGCCGGCGTAGGCGAGCATCATGCCGTCCCACTCCGAGGAGTCGAACTTCTGCATGCGCGTGTTGAGGTTGCCGCGGATGTCGACGATCTCGAGGTCGGGCCGCAGATGCCGCAGCTGTGCGGTGCGCCGCAGGCTGCCGGTCGCGATCACCGCGCCCTCGGGGAGATCGGCGAGCGATTTCCACCGCGCGGAGATGAGAACATCGTTGACGTCCTCGCGCGCGCTGATTGCCGCGATCGTGAGTCCCGCCGGCGTTTCCGTCGGGAGATCCTTCAGGCTGTGCACTGCGATGTCGACGGTTTTCGCGAGCAGGGCGCGCTCGATTTCGCGGGTAAACAGACCCTTGTCTCCGATTTTTGACAGCGACTGATCGAGGATCTTGTCGCCCTTGGTCTTGATGATGCGGAGATCGACGTCGAGGTTGCGGAAGCGTTTCTTCAGCCGTGCCTGCACGTGTTCGGCCTGCCAGAGCGCGAGTGCGCTGCCGCGCGTGCCGATGACGAGCGATTTTTTCATTGGTCGTCCTGTTGTTCGATGCGGTCGGTCCGCTGTTCGAGATGGGATTGCCGATCATCGGCGCCGCGCATCGTCGCTTCGAGGTCGAAGAGATCGCGCACGAGCTGAATGCGGTTGTTGAGCGCGCTGCTGTCGTGCGCCGGACGCTTGATGCCCGTGATGGTCGGATGCAGCAGCTTGTTGATGATGCGGCGGGTGAGCATTTCCACGGTGTCGAACGAGGCCTCGTCGATGCGGTTGCGGAAGTGCTCCACTTCGGCTGCGCGCACCTGCTCGAACTTCTCGCGCAGCTGCGCTATCGTCGGCGCCGCATCGAGCGTGTTGTACCAGAGGAAAAAATTGACCACCTCTTCCGTCACGATGGCGTCGGCCTTCGGAATTTCCAGCCGTCGCTGCTCGAGGTTCTGGTCGATGATATTCTGAATCGCGTCGAGGTCCTTCAGGAACACGTTGTCGAGTTCGTTCACCTTCGGATCCACGTCCCGCGGCACGGCGAGATCGAATATGAGCAGCGGACGGTTCTGCCGCCGGCGCATGGCGTGCTTCACCATCTCGCGTGTGACCACCGGCTCGGTGGCCGCGGTGGCGGTGACGATCATGTCGAATTCCGCCAGCTGCCCGGCGAAGTCCTCGAAGCGGATCACCCGGGCATGCAGTTCCTCCGCCAGCGGAAGGGCGTTCTCATAGGTGCGATTGGTGATGCTCATCCGTTCGACGCCTTTGGCGACGAGATGCCGCGCAGCGAGCGCGCTGGTTTCGCCGCTGCCGACGACGAGCACATTCTTGCGATGCAGGTCGGAGAAGATCTTGCGCGCCAGCTCCACCGCCGCGAAGCTGACCGACACCGCGCCGATGCCGATGCCCGTTTCCGCGCGCACGCGTTTGCCTGTGTGCAGGGCGCCCATGAACATGTGGCTCATCACGTTGCCGACCACGCCGATACCTGATGCGAGTTCGTAGGACTGCTTGACCTGGCTGAGGATCTGCATGTCGCCGAGGATCTGCGAATCCACGGCGGAGGCGACCTTGAACAGATGCGTGACCGCGCCGCAGCTGAACATGCGGAAGAAGTGTTCGTCGCGCAGCTGCTGCGCTGGACGCAGCGTGCGCAGTTCCGCGATCAGCCGCTCACCGTCGATCCCATCGTCCATGGGCACGGCATACAACTCCGTGCGGTTGCAGGTCGAAACGATTCCGGCTTCCCTGAACAGCTTCCCGGTATTCTCGCGCAGGAAGGCGGCGATCTCCTCGTCCGTCAGATGCAGGCATTCGCGGACGGTGACGGGAGCGGTATGATGATTGACGCCGACAGCGTAAATCATGCCGCTCGCCCTTTCTCCATCTTCCTATGCAAGGTCAGCTGGCGCATGAACAACTTCATCAGAGGAAACGGTGGAACTGACTGAGAAACGCATTCACGATCGTCATCGAGAGGAGGGAGAACACGAAGCCCCAGATCGACAGGCGCACGATGCGCTTGCCGTCCATGTGGAGGAAATACCGTGCCGCCAGCATCGCGGCGTACAAGATCCATACCAGTCCGGTGGCGATCAGCTTGGGATCGAGGTAGGAATAATTCTCGAAAATCCGCGGCAGCCAGAAGCCGCCGATCAGCATCGCGACGCTCAGGAATACGAATCCGACGACGGACGAAAGAACCGCCATGCTCTCGAGCGTTTCGAGACTCGGGAGGTTCTGGTAGATCGATCCCGTGCCGCCGCGCTTGAGCTCGCGGTACATGAGCAGATACAGCAATCCGTGCACCGCCGAGAGCGCGAAGCCGGCGTAGCCGAACACGGCGAAGGACACATGCAGGCCGATGCCCATGTTGCTGAGCACGGGATTCGGATCCCCCGACGATGGCATCTTCATCACGACCGCGGACGTCAGCTCGAACAGCATTGCCAGGATGACGATGAAGGGTCCGGTGCCGCGTTCCCCCGTGCGCAGCTCGATGATCATGTAGGTCACCGCAATGGTGAACGCGATGAGAGACATGATCTCGAAGGGCGTGGTCACCATGCAGCGGCCGTACTCGGCCGTGTGCATGCCGATGTAGAGGAAATGCAGCGTCACCGTCGACTGCAGGATTCGGGTCTTCCAGTGGCCGGAGATGGATTCGCAGCGGCGGAATTCCATGGAATAGAGAAACGCGGCCATCACATAGCCGATCGGAAGGAATACCTCAGCGATGCCGTTCAGAAGATGCAGTGTTGCAGAATCCATCGTTTTTCAATTCGGATACAGCAAATCATATTAACTTACAAAAAATCATCGCAAGAAGGGAGGGGGGAATGCGTGCCCTGCGAGCACGAGGACGAGCACGTCCTGGGAATGGCGCGCCCCAGCGCGCCTCTTCCGTGCGTACGGGAGATCGTGATGATGTGAAAATTCGCCGTATTTTGGGGATATGTACGCGGAGATCAACAACATCGCGCTGGGACTCGGCATCGCGCAGAGCCTGTTCCTCGCGGGCATCCTCGTGCGGCGGCATCGCCGGCTGTATGCCAACCGCTTCCTCGCGGCGCTGCTGCTGGTCTACGGCGTGGTGCTGCTGCAGCTGCTGCTGCAGGATCTCGGGGTGTTCCGCGCGCATCCGCTGTTGTACATCCCTCTGAGCGGACTTCCCCTCACCGCCGCACCGCTGCATTACCTCTATGCGCGGCATCTGATCCATCCGGAAAAACGGATGGCGAGGTCCGAATGGCTGCACCTGCTGCCGTTTCTCCTCTGCAAACTGACGGAAGTGCCGCTGCTGTTGGGACCAGCCTCGGCCGTCGCCGCGCTGATCGCGCAGTCCGACACGATGGACATACCACTCCGATTCTTTCTGTTCAACTGGGTGATAATCGCGCAGTCCGTCCTCTACATGTCCGCCACGCTGCTTCTCCTGCGCCGTCATGCCACGGGACTCGAGGATCTCGCCTCCTCACTCGACCATCTGCGACTGAACTGGTTGCGCAACATCACCCTGCTCACGCTCGTCGCCTGGCTGTTGTTCTTGCGGCGCGATATCCGCGTGGGTGGCGAGCACG
>CAZWNO010000002.1:0-9499 GCA_964635845.1 uncultured Chromatiales bacterium | reverse complement strand
TGTCGTCTATCTCGGAGGCGTGACCATCGGTCCGCGCTTCGGCATCACGGGAATGCTCGGCGGAGCGCTGGTATACCTGCTCGGCTATCTCGGGCTCTCGCGGTCGGAAGTGCTCGAGGCGCCGTCGGTACACGATTCGCTGAGAGATCTCTCGCTCCATCGCCAGAGCGAAGCGGACCGCGTTTCCCCAATCGGAATCGGGTCCGCATCCAGTACTGTCGCGCATGAGAGCGGGAGTGAAGAGAACACCGCCGCCGCATCACGCTACACGAAATCCGGTCTCGGGGAGGAACGCGCGGAAGAGGCCGCGGGAATCCTACTGACATTGATGGAGGAGGACCTCGTCTTCACGGACAGCGGACTCACCCTCCCGCGTCTGGCCGCGATGGTGGGCGTGACTCCGCACAATCTCTCGGAAGTGATCAACACGCGCTTCCGGCAGAATTTCTTCGACTTCGTCAATTCCTATCGATTGCGCCGTGTACAGGCCGACCTGCGCGATCCCGCCAAGCAGCATCTCACCATCCTGGCGCTTGCCCTCGATGCCGGTTTCAACTCGAAGACCGCCTTCAACACAATCTTCAAGAGGCACGTCGGCATGACCCCGTCGGCGTTTCGCGCACGCTGAGACCGCTTCGCATCAGATGTGGAACTGCACGGCCTCGTACAGCAAGGGTTGGGCGGTAACGGTATACTGAATGTTGAAATCATCCATTCTCGCTTCCTGCAATCCGATCAGGCCGAAGAACGCCGCGAAGCGCTCGAGCATGCGGGTCGAGTAGCACATCCGCAAATCGGACTCCGGTTCCCTCCAAGTCCGGGATACTGCCAGGTCAAGTGCGGTCGGATAAGCAGCCAGGAAGCGATCCTCATACCAGGATTCTGGACGCGGTGATCCGCCGTCCCGCTGCAGAAGGTAGAGCGAGAAGAGGAATGAATCCTGGATGATGGAGTACTGAGGGAAGCCATCCCAGTACCCCCATTCGACCCTTCCCGCATATGATTTCAGCAGCAGTGGATAGATGCCGGCGAGGCCCGCTTTCTTCAGCGTCTTCAGGCATTTCCGTGTGAGATGAAACCTGCCCTTGGTTTTGCGGAGCAATCCCGCGTCGAGCATCGCGAAGTGAATGCGTTGAAGGTCGGGAAGATCGGTCTCCCTCTGGATTCGGTCAGGTGGAATCGGGATGCGTGGCAGTTCATCCACATAGCCGACCTGCGCCGCCGCGCGGCAGAATGCGCGGGGGAGATTGCCCTTCTCCGTTGCCTTGAGACCCTCCTCACCGACCGCCTCGATGAGCAGTTTGACGAGCCTCACGACCGGTGTGTCGGGCACGGAAGGGAGTACCTCCGGAAAGGTCACGACTTGCGGAGAGTCGAAGGGAGCGTACAGGACGCAATACATCTGCTCCGGGCTGAGCCCGTGAAAGTGCTCGTATGGCTTGCTGTTGAGTCCCGCGACGACACTCTCGGCAAATGTGTGCAGCTCTTCCTCGGAATCGAATACCTTGTCCTCCAACGCGGCGCGCAGTGTCGCCATGGGATCGTCAAAGCCGACGAAACGCGCGCTGTTAAATGGATTCCAGCTATTCCAGGCCGGTCCCATTCCGGGATCATCCATTCGGGGTGGCGTATCTCCATTGGTCTTGCGTGCGAAGAGTTCGTCTTTCTCCAGACAGCAATACTTGTATTTTTTCCCGCTGCCACACGGACAGGGATCGTTTCGGCCAACTGAAGAATTTGGCATGATGACTCCGATTGATTCCGAAAACTACCTCTAAAAAATGGCATGTTCAACCGCTGACCGTCGAAGGTGCAGCCGCAGGTCCTCGTCCTCCCACCTTCGTCCGGCTTCGCCGCACTACGACGCGGCAAGCGTGCTCGAAGAGGGCGCGCTGGGGCGCGCCGTTCCCAGGGCGCCCACGTGCTCGTGCTCGCGCTCGTGCTCCCGCCTTCATACGGCTTCGCCGCACTACGGCGGGCAAGCGTGCTCGTGCTTCCCCATCGGTCCGTACTTCAACAACCCGTCCCATCCGCTGGGGAAAGACGTTTCGGGCACCTCATTCGCCTACCTTGCGGTCGCTTTCTCTCAATAACCACGAGCTGTATCCCATGCGATCGAAAACCTCTCCGACCTTTCTGACGTCTCTATTTTTCTTTTTTCTCTTCGGGTACCTGGCCTTCGGCCAATCCGGCGGCATACGCGGACGGGTAACGGACGCCGAGACAGGTGCGTCGCTGCCAGGGGCGAATGTGATTGTCCGAGCGGCGGACGGCAGTGTCCGTGCGGATTCGACTGAAGCCGCCGGTGGGCTGCGCGGCGCGGCGACGGACGGTGAGGGACGCTTTCTGCTCGACGGACTTCCGGCTGGCGGCTATACGCTTCGCGCCAGCTTCATCGGCTATGAGGCGCAGGCGATGGCCGATATCGTCGTGCGTCCGGGACGCGTCAGTACCGCTGATATCACATTGAATTCCTCCGCCTACACCGCCGCGGAAGTGGAAGTGACGGCGGGGTATTACTCCGCCGTGAAGGTGGAGGACGTGAGCGTGGCCGCGTTTTCCGGCGAGGAAATCCGGCGTTCGCCCGGTTCCGCCGGAGATGTCAGCCGCATCATGATGGTGCTGCCGTCGGTGGCGAAGGTCAACGACCAGAGCAACAGTCTTATCGTCCGCGGTGGCAGTCCGATGGAAAACGCCTTCTTCATCGATGGCATCGAGATTCCGAATATCAACCATTTTCCCGCGCAGGGCTCGAGCGGAGGACCGCTCGGACTCCTCCCCGTCGACCTCATCCGCGATGTCACCTTCTCCGCGGGAGCTTTTCCCGCGCGTTACGGCGACCGTCTCTCCGCGGTCATGGACATCGGTTTTCGAGAAGGCGACCGGGAAAGAATTCTCGGACAGGCGGATCTGAATTTCGCGGGTTTCGGCGGTCTGCTCGAGGGACCGCTCGGTGCGAGCGGCAGCTGGCTGCTCTCCGCCCGGCGCAGCTATCTCGACCTGCTCGCCTCGGCCATCGATGTCGGCACCAGTGTCGCGCCCTGGTATGGCGATGCGGCGCTGAAGGTCTCGTACGAACTCACGCCATCGCATCGTCTGAGCATGCTGGGACTCTGGAGCGACGACCACAACAATCCTGATCTGGAAGCCGCGGTGGAAAACGACATGCAGTATTACGGGAGGCAGGACATCTACAATTACTCGGGCGGACTCGCCTGGCGCGCATTGTGGAACGAACACATCCTGTCATCGACGACACTGTCCTACACGGGAATGGAATTCGACGAGGAATTCTTCCAGACAGGAAGCGGTCTGCAGTTGCTTCTCAACGATTCCCGTGAGAGCTGGGTGCAGCTGCGCAGCGAAACGCGATGGAAAATGAGCCCGACCGTAAGTCTCGATTTCGGCGGAGATGCGAAATCTCTGCGCAACCGCTACGACAATCGTTACGGCGCCGTGCCCGACGAACTCGGAAATCCTCAGCCGGAATTCACCTTTCAACAGATCGCCAGTGCCGTGCAGGGCGGACTGTATGCAACAGCGGTCGTGAATCCCGTACCCGCATTGACCGTGTCGGCGGGGCTTCGCGCACAATACACGGAGTGGAACGACGCGGTTTCGCTGCAGCCGCGCGCATCCGTTGCACTGCAGCTGTCGGAGCTGACCAGCGTGAGCGTGGCGGGCGGCGTGTACACGCAGGCTCTGCCGCTGCTATTGCTGGCACAGGACGACGCGAACCGCCGACTGGACAATCCGCGCGCGCTCCACGGCGTCGTCTCGCTTTCGCATCTGTTCACTGAAAGCACGCGACTCACGCTCGAGGGATATGTCAAGGAATACGATCGCTTCCCGGTGGATCCCGACCAGCCCTCGCTGTTCCTCGTCGACGAGCTGAACTACCGTTACGGGTTCTTCATGCCGCACGGCCGTCTGCAATCATCCGGCAAGGCCGCATCGCGCGGTGTGGAGCTGACGCTGCAGAAAAAACTCGCGCGGGATTTTTATGGTATCGTCTGCGCGTCGTATTCCACCGCGCGCTACACGGATGCGGCGGGGATGGAACGTCCGCGCGTGTACGACAACCGCCTGCTCCTCAGTATCGAGGGAGGATACAAACCGAATGCGGAATGGGAATTCAGTCTGCGCTGGATCCATGCCGGCGGGGCACCCTATACGCCGATGGATGTCGCGGCTTCCGCGGTTGCGAGACAGGAGGTGCTCGATGCCGCGCGCATCAACGCCGAGCGCCATCCGGACTACCACTCATTGAATCTCCGCGTCGACCGCCGCTTTCATTTCGACCGTTCCGCACTCGTCGTCTACCTCAGCGCGTGGAATGTCTACAACAGGAAAAACGTCGCCGGCTACATCTGGGACGATGCCAGCCGGCGTGTCAAAACGCTGTATCAGTGGGGCGTTCTTCCCATCATTGGAATCGAATGGGAGTTCTGACTCACTCCGCGGCGAGCCTGTCGAAATCATATCCCGCCCGCGCGAGGGCGCGCCGGGCGGGCTCGTACGCGTCGGGATTGTTGATGAAGCGCGAGAGCGGCGGCGGAGCCTGCTGCGCGAACCGCTCGACGAGCTGCGCGTGTTCCTCCGCGCAGTCGTCGAGTATGTCATAGAGCGTACGATCGGTTTCCTCGAGCAGATTGTGTTTCAGCAGCAGCGCGCCGAGTGCGCGCGTCAGCTCCGGCGTGGGCGGGGGCACGAGCAGCGCCGCGATGGCGCCGTGTTCGAGCCGGAGCTGCCGTTCTCCGAAAAACCTGCCTCCGCGTTCACGAACGAGCGGGAGGACGATGGACTCCTCGATGCCGATATGCCGCAGCAGGCCGATACGGAATTCAGCATAGAGCGGCATGTCGATATCGCCGTCCCGCAGGGCGGATGCGAAGAGCTCCTCGAGCCGCCGGTGATCGCTGGTGAGATATTCCGATGGTGACATGTTGGTCCGACCTGTATCCGATTGTGATGTGACGACCGGTATATACGGAATTTGTCCGATGGCGTCAAAGGATAACAGCATCGTATTCAATGTCATCACTCGCAATGGACTTTGCTATCGGTCATGGCGGCATTCTTCACAGCCGACCGGTCTCGTGGCGCAGCTGCAGAACTTCGCCGACCAGGATGGCGGCGGGGTACAGGACTTCTTCCTCATGCCGCGCGTGCGCCATGAGCGTGACGGCGAACTGCACGGCCGCGTCGGAATCCGCGGCGACACCGGCTTCATTCAGGGCATTTGCGGCCTTGTGAATTTCCACGTGTTCCTCGAGCATGGAAGGCAGCATTTCGCGCAGACGGTTCGTCTGCTCGAGTGTCGCCGACGCATCGGGAAGTTCCGCACCGGATGCCAGGGCATTCAGCCAGCCGAGCGGCGGCAGGGCGATCTCGTTTTCGAGCGGGAAATGATGATGGAGGAGGTCCGCGAGCTTCCGTGCGGCAGGCCCCACGGGAGCGGGCTCGTCAAGCAGCGCGGCGAGCTGTTCGTGAATTCCGTCATGCTCCGTTACGAGTCCTTCCGGGATGTCGAACGAATGCTCGACCGCGGCGTCGGACTTCGCTTTGTGCTTCGCATGATGATGATCGCCCTGCGCGAAGGCTGTCCCGGTGAGGGAGACCATCAAGACAATGGCGATGACGAGTGTGAATGCATGTATGTGCATAAGAACTCCATGGTACGTTGGTGAATCCTTGAGTGAGCAAGGTAGCCGAAGTGAGTCGGATGCGCTTTGACGCAGATCAAGAAAGCGCATGTTTCTGCCCGCTATTAAAGATTTATCGCAGCCCCTCCTCCGTTCGCCGCGGTGTCATGAAATCGCGTCGTTGAGATGTGAATCGTAAGGAACGACTGTCCGGGGAAATCCGGAAATCGCATGACGAACCGGGCGAACGACGCTCGGAAATTCCTGGTTCTCGCTGCTTCGAGGACGGCGTGTGTGTGGGGGGTGCGGCTTGAAGGTCCTCAATCGCCGGTCGAAACAGCGATCTCCTCGACCCTCCGGTGAATCCGCTCGACCCAGTCCGCGTGTTCGGGCTTCATGAGCACGCTTCGGAGAACGGTGGTCCACTCGGCGTCGTCGCGGATGTCGGGATAGCGCGCTCGGAGCAGGGAGGTCTTCACGCGCAGTTTGCTGAGATAGACGGGGCTCTCCACATCGTTCATCGCGCGTTCGAACAATGCGTCGCTGCGCCGCGATACCGCCGAGGCGGAACGCTCGGTCGGCTCGGAAAAAAACACCACGATGTCCAGTTCAGGTTCGAGCAGCAGGGAGAGTCGCGTCGACGTCCGCAGCAGTTCGGCCCAATCCAGCGCGGCACGGCGACAGCGGCGGAGCACGGCGCCGAGTCCCGCGTGCGCGTCGAGCGGCAGCACCTGCAGCGTCATCCACAGCGCCGCGGCGGATGCGCCGGCGCGGGAACACTCTAGACTGATTTCTCCGAGATGCAGATCGGTGGAAGTGAAGTAGGTGTAGGGCGAGTCGTGCCTGTAAAACCGTCCGACCGAGGGATCGCGGAACAGCACGCAACCGCAGCCGTAGGGCTGCAGTCCGTGCTTGTGCGGATCGACGACGATGCTGTCCGCGCCCGCCATCGGGGCGAAGGCCTCGGGCGCCACTCCGTCCGCGCCTCCGTCGGCGATGAGACGGAAAAATCCGCCGTACGCCGAATCCACGTGCACGCGGAAGCCGTGCCGCGCGCCGAGCTCGAGCATCCGGTGAAGGGGATCGATCGCGCCGATACCCGTGGTGCCGAGCGTCGCCACGACGGTGCCGATGCGTTCGGAGAGACAGAGCTTGTTGAGTGCGTCGAGGTCCATGCGGCCGCTCTGATCCGCGGGTACTTCGACGGCGCGCAGTCCCAGCACTTCGCACATGCGCGCATGCGTGTAATGCGCCTGCGTGGAGAAAGCCACCGCGCGGTCGGGATGCAGCTGCCGCGCCACCCAGAGCGCCTCGAGATTCGCAATCGTTCCGCTGCTCGTCAGGTGACCGAGATGTTCAGCGAAACCGAACATCCGTGCGAGGTCGGCGACGAGTTCCTTTTCGATCTGTCCGGTGGCCGGCCCTCCGTCGAGCGCATGGTTGTTCGGGTTGATCAGCATCGCGGCGAGATACCCGAGCACCGCGGCGGGATGCGGTGGTTTGAGCATCTGCCCCGCATACATGGGATGGAAGAACGGGTAGTTGTCTCGCAGCCTCTCCTGCAGTGCGTGCAGGGCCCTGCGCAGGTGCTCGTCGTCCACGCGCAGGGAGGAGTCATCGGAGAACGGACTCCATGCATCGCGGAAATCCCGGTGTCCGGCGACAACGTCGGCAATCAATGCTGCAAGCTGTTCTGTCATGACGATGCGAAAATGTGACTGTTCCGTTGAAATCGAATATAGGAAATTCTAGATTTCCGGGTACGAAATCTCCGCACATCGAGGACGATGCCATGTCGGAATTCAGGCAAAATCTGGCTACGAAGGAATGGGTGATCATCGCACCCGGACGCGACGGCCGTCCGCACGATTACGACGCGCAGGAAGGGACTCAGCGCGAGGCTCCTGCGCATCGCGACGACTGCCCCTTCTGCGTGGGCAACGAGGACAGGACGGCGAACGAACTTCTGCGAATCGAGCGCGACGGATCATGGCTGATGCGCGTGGTGGAAAACAAGTTCAGCGCGCTGAGCGCCGACGCGTCGATCGCCCGGGAGCAGCACGGTCTTTTTCTCAAGAGCGGCAGCTACGGCCGTGCGGAGGTGATCATCGAATCGCCCCGGCACAACGACACGCTCACCTCGATCGATCACGGCCAGCTGCACGATCTCCTGCGCCTGTACCGCCAGCGCATGGCCGAGATAAGCATGCTTCCGAACATTGCCATCGTCATGCTGTTCCGGAACTGGGGACCGCGCGCGGGCACCTCACTCGAGCATCCGCATTCCCAGATCATCGCTTCGCCCATCATTCCCCCGCACATCCGCGATCCGTTCCAGAAGGCCGCACTGCATTATGACAGCTATGGAAGCTGCGTATACTGCGACATTGTGCGCGAAGAATTACGCCAGAAGGAGAGGCTCGTCTACGAGAACGAACATTACGTCGCGTTTTGTCCCTTCGCTTCGCGCACCCCCTACGAGACGCGCATCTACCCCAAGGTACATAATGCGAGTTATTTCTGGAGTCCGAAGGAAGAATTCGGCGATCTCGCGGAGGCGCTGCAATTTACTCTGCGCGCCATGCAGCGCCTGCTCGGCGATCCCAGCTGCAACCTGATCGTGCGTACCTCGCCTGTGGGCGACGAGGACGTGCGCTACCTGCACTGGTACATGGTGATCGTCCCGCGCATCTCCACTCCGGCCGGCTTCGAGATGGGCAGCGGCATCTATATCAATCCCGCTGCTCCCGAGCAATGCGCCCGCAGCCTCCGTGACATACTCACGGAACGCGGATCAGACGGATAGTACGGATTGACACGGATCGCTTTGTTGATACTGGCATGAACAGCGTTCTCGCTGAGATAGCTCGTCAACGTCACGGGAAAATGCCATCCACGTAAATCCGTGAAATCCCTCTCGTCCGTGGTTACCTCTTTTTTGAGTGCAGTTTCCCGATATTCCAGGTCTGCATATCCTTGAAAAGCTGGTCGTCGGTGAGGCTGTAATGCAGGGGAGTGACGGAGATCATGTCGTTTCGCAGTGCGACGTCGTCGGCGAGGGGATTGTCGTCCCAGACGTAGGTGCCCACCAGCCAGTAGTAATCGCGTCCCACCGGATCCCGGCGGGCCTCGAAGCCGTCGTCCCACCACGAGCGCCCCTGCCGCGTCACGGCTGCACCCTTGATCCGTTCAGGCGGAATGTCGGGCACATTCACGTTCAGCAGCGTGCCCCTGGGAAGTCCGCGCGCGAGCACTTCGGTGGCGATCTTCCTCGTGAAGGCGGCGGCCGTGCTCATGTCCGCGCTCATCGAATGCGAGGCGAGCGATATCGCGATGGCGGGAATGCCGAGGATCGCGCCCTCGGTGGCGGCGGAGACGGTTCCCGAGTAGATAATGTTGATGGACGTGTTCATGCCGTGGTTGATGCCCGAGACCACGAGATCGGGCTTGCGCTTGAGCAGCGTGGAGACGCCGAGCTTGACGCTGTCGGCCGGCGTGCCTTCGACGGCCCAGCCGGTGAAATGTGCGCCGCGCTCGATGGGACGCGCGCGCAGGGGTGTTTGCACGGTAATGGCGTGCCCGACCGCGCTCTGCTGCGTGGCAGGCGCGCAGACCACGACTTCAGCGATGCGTCGCAGCGACATCACCACCGCGTAGATACCGGGAGAATCATAACCGTCGTCGTTGGAGACCAGTATCAGGGGATGTTTCATGGAGGCCAGGGAGGTTGGTTCATGCAGCTTTCCCCTAATGTAAAGAAATCGAGTACGAGAACGTGCACGAGCACGAGGACGAGCACGAGCACGAGCACGAGCACGAGCACGAGGACGAGCACGAGCACGAGCACGAGCACG
>CAZWNO010000001.1:129847-133394 GCA_964635845.1 uncultured Chromatiales bacterium | reverse complement strand
GATGATCACGAACTTACATAATACCAAAGCGGTCATTTTGCCTGAAACCTACCGTGTCCGTTAATAAATACGTCATGTACTCGATGCGTGAACAGGAAAGGTCAAGTTTCGCAAGCACCAAAGACCAACATTCTGGACAAGGTTTGGATGGAATCACAGCATGCGTACTGACATCGTCGAGAGAGTCATAATTATTAACACCCAAAAGCCAAATTCCATTCTCCCGGACAAATAAATCGCCAGGTCTTACAATCCCCGGCCCGCCGAGATACGTCGATCCGTGAAGTGAACCATCGGGATTGAGATTGAAAAGATATGCTGTCTGCTTCAAGTACATACCTCCCCCCGGCAGGTTGAGATACGGAAAATCCTTATAGGATGTCGTTGTGAGCGGAGCTCCCCGAGATGCTTCGAAAGATCCGATGATGTTTCCTGCATCCGTCCGGTAAAGTGGATATTTATTGGCACCGGAAGCAACATTTTTCATTGGCGCATCATCAGACAAACCGCCAAGATACGTGCAGAAAACGACATCACATCCTGTGGAATCAAATTGAAGTACATAATTGTCGCGAGGTCCGTGTAGAGTGCTCTGGAGTGAATTCCGTACTGGGAGGATGTCGCTGGTAGTAGTGCCCTGGATGGTCACTTTTCCATCCGGGGCAACCACCATCCCATCAGTTGTAGAGGGAAACTGAAATGCTGTATTGAATTCTGCCGTCAGGCAGAGCGTATCCTTGTAACGGAATCCTCCCCCGCTCATCGCAACGTTGCCCTGGTCCATCCCCGCCGGGTCCCGCTTCGCAGCCGTCAGCATATCGCCCACGATCGCCTCGAGTTCTCCGCCGCCGCTACCGGTACCGCGAAAGCGTATGGCATGCAAGTCCGCTCCCGGTGCAATGCGCATGGTCTGCCGCAATCCGCCCTCCGGGGTTGGCTGGTATTCAATATCCACACCATCCCATACCTGTTCGTAACGGAGCGTCCGGTGGTTCGTGACCGACGTGTTCCAGGAGGTCGAGTCACTCCCGAGATAGAAATGCGAGCGCGTCGCCACCGTGTCCACCGCGCGGATCCGCATCCGCGGCGAGGGATTGACAAAGCGCAGCATCGCCGATTCATGCATTCCCGCGGGTGCTGCCTGACGTGCCGTCTCTCCCGGCATCTCGACGCTCGTCGACGGCCGCAGTAATGTCAGGCCGTCCCGGCCGAACCATGCCGCACTGTGATCGGATACGATCGCATACGACACGTCTTCCCTCCATTGCCCCGCATTCACGGTGAAATACGCCGGTGCGCGATATTCAACGGGTCCATCGCCACCGCCGATCGGATTGCCTTCCGGCCGCGTTCCGGCTGCCGCGTTGTACCCATGCAGCGTGAGAAGGACGAACACCACAGACAGCAGCGACCGCCGTCTTACGCGATACAGCCTGGTTCCTCGCATGACGGACCTCTCTATCTGAAGGCGAAAACGCGGTATGATCGATAATGCAACATTATATTCATGATGTCAAGTGTTGTTTGCCTTATTTTCAGGCTTTTATTCCTGGAAGTGCTGCGGTGATCGCGACGGAAAACGGGAATACATAGTTCGCGGCGCAGTGGCCTGCGCCGCCCCCAGGCTGCGTGCACCTCCTCGTCCTCGTCCTCGTACTCGTACTCGAAAACGGCGCGCTGGAGCGCGCCGGTCCCAGGGGCGCACCATTCCCAGAACGTGCTCCCGCCTACGTTCGCCTGCGGCGAACTAATGGCCCACGCAAGTGATTGCGATCTTTTTGTCCAAAAAAAAAGTGCGATTGCCGACTGGGCGAGCGCGGGAGCAGACGCGTGGACGGAGATGATGGACGCACGGATATCTGTTTTCCCCGTTTCCTCGACGAACGGGAATTCGTACATTTGTAGATTGTTCCGATCGAACACTCTTCCCGTCATCATCGGTACGTCCATGGCCAAGAATCAGCAGAATACGCTCGAGAAAATCGTCTCCCTCGCCAAGCGGCGCGGCTTCGTCTTCCAATCTTCGGAGATCTACAGCGGACTGAACGGCTGCTGGGATTACGGTCCCCTCGGCGTGGAACTGCTGCGCAACGTCAAGGAGGCATGGTGGAAGGCCATGACCTACCGCGACGATGTCGAGGGTCTCGACGCCTCGATCCTCATGCACCCGCGCGTGTGGGAAGCCTCGGGCCATGTCGAGAACTTCACCGATCCGATGGTGGACTGCAGGCAGTGCAAGAGCCGCTACCGGCTGGACGTGCTGTTCGAATCCTACAACGAGAAGCGCCAGAAGAAGATCGCCGACGCGTATCTCAACATGCTCGCCGCGGCGGGCGGTGATTCGGAGGCGTTCATGGCCCTGCCGCGAGCCGAACAGATCGAGCTGGCCGGCAATGCGCTGGTCGACGACGAGGCGGTGTTCACTGCGATGAACGAGGGCGAGTTGCTCGTCTGCCCCAACTGCGGCGGCAACGGCACCTTCACCGTGCCGCGGAAATTCAACCTGATGTTCAAGACCTTCATCGGACCGGTGGAAGACAGCAGCGCCGTCGTGTACCTCCGTCCCGAGACCGCGCAGGGGATCTTCGTGAACTTCGCCAACGTGGCCCAGGCGACGCGGCAGAAGGTGCCCTTCGGCATCGCGCAGATCGGCAAGGCTTTCCGCAACGAGATCAACACGAAGAACTTCCTCTTCCGCACGCGGGAGTTCGAGCAGATGGAGATGCAGTTCTTCGTCAGGCCCGGCTCCGACGACGACTGGTACGAGCAGTGGCGCGCGATGCGCATGCAGTGGTTCATCGATCACGGGATGACGAAGGACAAGCTGCGCTTCCATCCTCACGCACCGGAGAAACTCGCGCATTACGCCAAGGCGGCGGTGGATATCGAATACGAGTTCCCATTTGGCTGGGGTGAGATCGAGGGCATCCACAACCGCACGGATTTCGACCTCGGACGGCATATGGAATTTTCGGGCAAGAGTCTCGAGTACTTCGATCAGGAGGCCCAGGAGAAATACGTACCGTACGTCATCGAGACCTCGGCCGGAGCAAGCCGCTCGCTGATGGCCTTTCTCGTCGACGCGTTCGAGGAAGAGGAACTGGAGAAGGAGACGCGCGTCGTGCTGCACCTGCATCCGAAGCTGGCTCCCTTCAAGGCCGCGATCCTCCCCCTGGTCAACCGCGACGGCATGGACGAGATCGCATTGAAGCTGTACCGCGACCTGCAAAAGGATATCAAGGTCTTTTATGACGACTCGGGTTCGGTCGGACGCCGCTACCGCCGGCAGGACGAAGCGGGCACGCCCTACTGCGTCACCGTCGATTCACAGACGCTGGAAGACCAGACCGTCACCATCCGCGACCGCGACAGCATGCAGCAGGAACGCATCGCCATGGCAGCGCTGCGCAGCTGGCTGAACGACAGGCTGTCGGCCTAGGCGACAATCCGCAGGGCCGGGCAGCGCTTCCCCGCACTGCACCGGGTTACATTTTGGCCTGACGTTCGAGGCGGGCCGGCTCGGCATCCTGACGGCGGCGGACAGGCT
>CAZWNO010000001.1:88762-129837 GCA_964635845.1 uncultured Chromatiales bacterium | reverse complement strand
ACGTTCGAGGCGGGCGCGCAATGAGTCGATCACTTCACGGGCGCGCCGTTCGAGGGCGGGATCCCCGACCGCGATGCGCTGTGCTTTCCCGATGCGGCGCTCCGCGAGGATGCGTGATAATCGGATTCCATAGTCCATTTTATCGGAGAGGAAGAGCTCGAGCTGTTCGGCCGGCGATGCCTCCGGCGGCGTTGTGATACCCGTATCACGGCTGCCCGGCAGGAAGATCACGATGCCGAGCACGATGACGGAAACGATGCCGATTATGAGCGTGAGTTTGCGGGTCATGACTTGCCGGCGATGAATCGCCGTCGAATGGTGATGCCGCAAGTTACCGGTTTTTCCCTTCGCGTCCATCCCGCGATGGAATACGTATCCGGAGCATGGAGCGTATCGTATCGCGATTCCCACTGACCCTGTTTTTTCGTATTTTCCCGTACTTTCGCATTCCGCCTGTTCGACCATCATTCCGCCGGATCGCATGGACAAGCCACGTGTCTTTATCGTCGATGATGACTACTCCCTGCGCCGTCTGCTTGAGTTCACCCTGCAGTCATGGGGATATGCATCGCAGACCTTCGCCAACGGAGAAGCGCTGCTCGCCGCCCTAGAGCAGCCACCCGATGTCGTGCTGATGGATCACATGATGCCCGGTCTTTCGGGTCTCGACACGCTGAAGACCGTGCGCGAGCGAATTCCCGATCTGCCCGTGATCATGCTTTCGGCCCAGGGAAAAATCGATGTCGCAGTGGAACTGATGCGGGCGGGTGCCACGGATTACTTCACCAAGCCGGTCGATCTCAAGCGGCTGCAGTTCGCTCTCAACAACGCCATCAATCTCCACAAGCTGCAGGACAAGGTCAGGCAGCTGCAGGATACGCTGGAGAGCACGGTACGCTTTGAAAACATCGTATCGAGTTCCGGCGCGATGCAGGTCGTGCTCAAGCTCGTGGACAAGGCGCGGAACAGTGACATCAACGTTCTCATCGAGGGAGAGAGCGGGACCGGGAAGGAATTGATCGCGCGCGCCATTCACTTCAACGGCACGCGGAAGGACCGTCCCTTCGTCGTCATCAACTGCGCCGCTATTCCGCGCGAACTGCTGGAGAGCGAGCTCTTCGGTCACGAACGCGGATCGTTCACCGGCGCGGTCGACCGGAAAATCGGGAAGTTCGAAGCCGCGCACACCGGCACGATTTTTCTCGACGAGATCGGCGAACTCGACATGACATTGCAGGCCAAGCTGCTGCGGGTGATCCAGACCAAACAGTTCGAGCGGATCGGAGGCCTGGAGACGCACACCGCGGACGCGCGCATCATCTCCGCGACCAACCGCGACCTGCTCGCCATGGCGGAGCAGCGTGCGTTTCGCGAGGACCTGTACTATCGACTCTGCACATTCCCGATCAAGCTGCCGCCCCTGCGTGACCGTCCGACGGAAGTTCCCCTGCTTGCCGAGCATTTCCTGAAACAGTTCGCGACACGCGAGCAGCGACCGGGCATGACGCTGCATCCCGACGCGATGGCGCTGCTGCAGCGATACGGCTGGCCCGGCAACGTGCGCGAGCTGCAGAGCATCGTCGAGCGGTCCGTGCTTCTCGCCGACGGCGACGTCATTCGTCCGGACGATCTCCCGCAGACACTCCGCTTCGTGCAGCAGCACAGCGGCGGGATCGCCTCCGAATTATTCTCATCCAGGGAGGACGTGCTTCCCCTGGAACAGATCAAGGAAAGGGCGATCCGGCGCGCACTGCAGCTCTTCGACGGCAATATGACGGAGACCGCGCGGGCGCTCGCCATCGGCCGCACGACACTCTACGATCTGATCAAGAGATACGAAATCCGCCCCTGACCCTATTCCTCCGCCAGCGGTATCAGAACCGATACCGCGGTAAATTTCCCCAACTCGCTCTCGATGCGCAGCGCACCCCCGTGCAGTGTCGCGATGGCATGTACGATCGCCAGTCCGAGCCCGACGCCGGTCTGCTCGAACTGGATACGGTCGAACTGCATATACGCGCCGACCGACTGGATCTGGTGATCCGCCATCCCGCGTCCCCGATCGAGGAATGAAATTTCGTAGAATCCTTCCGTGGCTGTTCCTCGCACCTCGATCCTGGATCCGTCGAGGCTGAATTTGCAGGCGTTGTCTATCAGCTCCTCGACGATCTTTTCATAGTCGCGCGCGCTGATCCGCAGGCGCGCGCTGTCGGCGCGTACGTTGACATCCCGGCTGCGTCCCGCCCGCGATGCGAGGTATTCCACGGTTTCGCGCAGCAGTTGGTCAGGGTACGCCATCTCTTCGGCGAGAATCTGCGTCCGGCGCTGTTCGTCATGATGCAGCGTTTCGAGTTCCGCAAAGCGCAGGTAGTTCTGTACGAGCCGCAGGAGGCGCTGGCCGGCCTGATGGATGTTGCCCAGCATCTCGTCGACCTCCGCCGGGGCAAATTCCTTCATGTGATCCCGGAGCAGATTTGAAATGCCGAGTATGGAATTGAGGGGTGTCAGGAATTCGTGCGGCAGGGAACGGCTGAGCGAATCACGAAACTGATCGAGCGCGTCATGCATCTTCTGGTCATAGGACTGCCTCTTCTGCAGCCGCACCTCCACGGCGTTGAGCAACTCTTCCCTGGTGAACGGCTTGGTCAGGTAATCGTCCGCCCCGGACAGCATTCCTTTTCGCAAGTCGCTTTTATCCGACAGCGCGGAGAGGAACACGAAGGGAATCAGCTCCGTGGCGGGATCCTTCCGCACGTATTCGAGCACGCCGAAGCCGCCGAGGTTGGGCATCATCACATCGCAGAGCACGAGGTCCGGCAGCTGCTCGCGGATCAGGTCGATGCCGTGCAGCCCGTTCTCGGCGGAGATCACGTAATATCCCGCCTCCGTCAGACGCTCGATAATCGTCTCGCGGACAATGACATCGTCTTCGATGACAGCGATCTTTTTCATCGAGTCTCCTCCGTGATCAGACCGCGCAATGTAGGAATATCGGCATTTGAGTACAAACGTGTCGGGATTGCGCGGACGCGCACCGGAAGGAATGCACATGCGGGAGCGGCGGAATTCACGGAGTACGCGAGCCGGCCGCGCCGGACATCGAGCGGCGGCTTGCGGCATGGAGCGCGGAGAGCGACTGCTCGTACACACGCTGCATCACGGTGAGCAATTCCGGCACGCGCCGGAGTTCGCCCTGTTCCGCGGCATGCTCCATGCGGAGGCAGGCATCGGCCATCGCGCGCGCGCCGAGATTGAGCGCGGAACCTTTCAGCGTGTGCGCGATGCGCTTCACCGTGCGCAGATCGTCGGCATCGAGCGCCGCTATCATCTGCCGCACGAGATCCGGAGTCTGCGCTTCGAGGATCGACAGGAGTTCCGTGAAGATATCCGTCTCATTATCGCCACTCAGTGAGAGCAGCATCCCGATCGTATCGCCGTCAAGGAAGTCGTCGACATTCTCCGTCGCGGCCTCGAGGGACGGCGCATGGTGTGCCCTGCCCCCCCATTGCTGGATCGCCGCCTGGACCGCGGCGAGCCGAATCGGTTTTGTCATATAGTCGTGCATGCCCGCCGCCAGGCATCGCTCGCGGTCGCCTTCCATCGCATTCGCGGTGACCGCGATGATCACCGGCTGACGATCGGGAGGAAAGTCCGCCAGGATGCGGCGCGTCGCCTCGAGCCCGTCCATCTCCGGCATTTGAACATCCATGAACACGATGTCGTAGGACTGGCGGTTCAGGGCATCGAGGACTTCCAGTCCGTTCGCCGCCACCTCCGCCCGGTACCCCACCTGCTGCAGGACCCGCAGCACCAGCTTCTGATTGACCGGATTGTCTTCGGCGACAAGAATGCGGAGCGGAAGCTTCTCGGCGAGATGGCGGTCGAGGACCGGGATATCCTTTTTTTTCCTGCGACTCCGCCGCCGGTTCTTCGTGAACACCGACGCGATGACGTCGAAGAGCTGCGACTGCTTCACCGGTTTCGTGAGTACTGCCTGGAACAGTCCTTCGGCAGGGATGCGTTCATCGTGCTTGCTCAGCGATGTCAGAAGGATCATCGGCGGCGCCGCGGCAGGGAAGCGCTCACGGATCGTGCGGGCGAGTTCCACGCCGTCCATCCCCGGCATCAGCATGTCGATGATCGCCAGGTCGCAGCCGGGCTGCTCCGCGAGCACGCGCAGTGCCTCCGCGGCCGACGGCACGACGAGGCATTCCATGCCCCAGCCGGCGCACTGCAGATCGAGGATGCGGCGATTGGTCTGGTTGTCGTCGACCACGATCACACGCCGTCCTTCGACACCTGTCGGTTCCTCACTGTCCGTATCGCCGCCGACGGCGACAGCTTTCACATCGATGGTGAAGGAAAACACCGAGCCTTCCGCCACCGTGCTTTCGGCCCGGATCTCGCCACCCATCATCTCCACGAGCCGTGCGCTGATCGCCAGTCCGAGTCCCGTGCCCCCGTATTTCCGTGTCGTCGACGAATCGATCTGCGTGAACGATCGGAAGAGCATATTCATCTTTTCCGCGGGGATGCCGATGCCCGTGTCGCGGACCTCGAACTGCAGTCGCACGCGCGCGTCGTCCCGTTCCTTCACGGACACGGAGACGAAGACCTCGCCCCTGTCAGTAAACTTGATGCTGTTTCCCACGAGGTTGAGCAGAATCTGCCGAAGCCGTGTAATGTCGCTCTCGATGACGGGGGGCACATCGCGGTCGATGAGGTACAGCATCTCGATGGTTTTGTCGCCGACGTTCGCCGTCAGGAGGTCGAACACTTCTTCGATGCATGGACGCAGATCGAAAGGATGCTGTTCAATATCCATCCGGCCCGATTCGATTTTCGAGAAATCGAGAATGTCGTTGATAATGGCGAGAAGGCTGTCTCCGCTATGCCGGATCGTCTCGACATACTCGTGCTGATCGGCCGTCAACGGTGTCTCGAGCAGCAGTCCCGTCATCCCGATCACACCGTTCATGGGCGTGCGGATTTCATGGCTCATCGATGCGAGGAAGTCGCTCTTCGCACGATCGGCGCTCTCCGCCGCTTCCTTGGCGGCGATCAGTTCCTTTGCATAGCGCTTCCGCTCCTCCTCGAGAATCTGTTCCTCGAGATCGTGGCCGATGCTGCGTGCCAGCAGCTCGATGATCTCACTGTCGCTGTCGCGGAACGCGCGCCAGTACGGCCGCATCGAGGAAAAATTCAGCGTGCCGAAAATTTCTCCCCGCACGCGTATCAGCGTTCCGATATACGATTCGACACCCCACTCCGTGTACATCGGGTGATCCTGGAAATCCGGATCGGCGCCCGCCTGGCTGATCGTCAATGTGGCCTGCCGGTTGACGACGTGACTGCAGTACGCCCGCGAGAGAGGAAGCCGGTCCCCCTGCTTGAGACTCCCGTCGTTCGAACGCACAGCGAACAATTCATACTCCGTCCCGTCGATGCGGCCGATAATTCCCCTGTCCATGCCGAAGATCTCCATGCCCGTGCGCAGGAAATCGTCGAACAGCTCTTCGTATTGAACATAGGGCTGCGTAGTGAGTCGGTGGATCTGCTTGAGATGTTCGCTGAAGACGAGCAGCCGCTGTTCCGCGCGTTTCCGGTCGGAGATGTCGTGCGAGATCGAGACCATTCCCGTCGGCTGACCGTCGTGCAGCAGCAGGGACGTCGTCAGGTACACCCAGAATTCGCTTCCGTGCCTGGTGATGTTGAGGAGATCGCCCTTCCAGCCGCCCGCCAGGGTTTTTGCGAGCAGCTCTTCGCGGAGGTTGGTCGGATTGCCCGGAGAAAGAAGGATCGCGGAGGACTGTCCGGACAGTTCCGCCTCGGTGTACCCGTAGCGATCGAGCACCGGCTTGTTGACGTACTGGATGCGTCCGTGCAAATCCGTGATCACGATGTAGTCGCTGACGGATTCCACCACCTGCGCCAGCCGGGCCATCTGCTCGTTGATCCTCCGGCGTTCGCTGACATCGCGCGACGTGACGACGATCCCGTTGATGGACGGGACGTGGAGGTAGTTCTTGGCGATCGCTTCGAGATCGAGCCAGCTGCCGTTGACGTGACGATGACGGAACTCCACCTTCTCTTCGTACTCGGGATGCGAGAGGACGCGCTTCGACACCTCCTTGACGCGTTCGATGTCGTCGGGATGGATGTAGGGAAAAATGATCTTCCCGCTGCGTTCCTTTATGCTGTATCCGCTCATCCGCTCGACGGCGATGGTCTCGTAGAGGATTTCCCCATCAGCGCCGAGGACGGTGATCGCATCGCTGAGATTCTGCACCAGCGAACGGAATCGCAGTTCGCTCTGTTGCAGTGCGTCGCGCGCTTCCTCCCGCGCGAATATTCCGCCGAGAATGCCCGCCATGACTGACAGGATCGATTCCTCCTGCTCGGACCAGACCCGCGGCATCCTGCAGTCGTCGAAGCCGATGAAGCCCCAGCACTGGCCTTCCGAGAATATCGGGACACACATCAGCGAGAGAATGCCGTTTCTCTCGAACAGCCGGCGTTCGCCGGCGGGGAAATCGCGGACAAGTCCGCGTATCGTTTTTCCCTTCGAGAGCAATTGGAACCATCGGCCGAGTTCGCGCTCGTAGGGAATTCCCTGCATAGGCGGACTTGCGATGTACGAATGTTTCGCTTCCCGCGTCCATTCGAAACGCAGGCTCATCCGCTGGGCGCCGCTAAGCGGGTTGCTTTCGTTACGGAAGATGTAGACGCGGTCGACCTCGCCGGCCTCGCCCAGTGTTTGCAGGGATTCCCGTATTCCCTCTGCCACGCTTTCCCCGGTAACGATCTGCCGGATCGCGAGCGTCACCCCGCGCAGCAGGCGGTCGCGCGCGTGCAGCTCCTCGAGAGCGCGTTTCCGTACCGTGATGTCGCGGAAAAACACCAGCACGTGATCGCCCGTGATAGGAATCACGGAGACCTCGAACCAGATCATCCCCTCCTGCTGGCGCAGCCCGACCTCGCGCGTGACGCGGGCGAGCGTGGACCGCGTCTCCCGCAACAGCGCAGGGAGATCCATGACTTCGGAAAAGAGCGGAACCTCCGAGACCTGCCGTTCCTTCAGCGGATGTTCGTGGAAGAACGCGGGGGCCTGGCTGCCTCCAGATTCGAGGATCCGATTATCCTCTGAAATGCGAAGGTACAGGTCGGGGAACGTCTCCGTGATGGCGAGCCGGTCGGCGTCGGTCTGTGCGAGTTCGCGTGATGTCTGTGCGAGGACCTGATCGAGTTCGGAACGCTGTGCTTCAAACGTGCGGTACGTCGAATCGATCAGCGACAGAAATTGCGTCCACTCCCCGGAGGCGGGAACGGTCTCACCGAATATCTTCTGGAGCTGCCGCTGAAGCAGCTCGTGTCGTTGATCCATCTTGCACGTGAACTCCGCCGGGTGTGCCTTCCCCGGTTTTCGACTCATGAATGACCACTCTTCGCGTGAGAACGGGCGTCGTGTACTGCGGCCGGGCAAGGAGGGATACGGGAACCGGGATGCGACATCACCGGTTTGCGTATGGCTTGCCCGCATACACGGCCTAATATACGAAGTCTTGGGCGTTCGCACAGTCAGCACCGCGACGGAATTATCATCCGGTATGCCGTGTTGTTACATTAGATGCAGCAAATACATGTCCCATCAATCATCGATTGCCATGACCAGCAGCAATGGAGGAAGGACGTTTGCCTTCAAGGATTGCGCGCTCGCCGCGATCGCCACCGGCCGACGCGCGCAGAACCTGCGCGAGCTTCGCGATCGCCTCGTGCAGGTCGATGTCGACAGCGTATACTATCATTTCTGGGGGGGACGACTCAGACCGCAATTCGACGAGCCCGAATACAACAACGATTTCGCAGCATGGTCACGGCACGCGCTCCACGACAACATCATGGCGGAGCGCCTGTCCATGATCGATCCCCTGGAGTTCCACACACTCGAGGAACTGCGCGGCGAGCTCATCGATGTGATCGAGGAACGTCTCTCGGAACAGGAATTTCTCCCCTGGTCGAAAGCCGATGAGCAGTTCTCTTTCATCCGCTCGCAGATCGTCATCTTCGACACCCACCGCAGCATCCACGCTCCGGAGGAACTCGCACGTGAGATACCGGAATCATCGACGAGCAGCATCTTCTATCATTTCATCGACGCGCGGATGCGTACGCCGGAAGGACGGGACGATTTCAGCACCTGGCTGGCGGGGTTCGGCAACACATACCAGCAGCTGATCGCCGCGCTGGCGGATGTCGATCCCTACTTCGTCACGCTGAGCGAACTCCGCTCGCAGTTGTCGTCGGTCGTCCACGGGTACTTCGCGGCGGCTGACGCGGAAGGAGGATCGCGATGAAGACGCTCGATGCCTACACCGAGATCGTCGGTCAGGATGTGATCGATCAGCTGGCGCAGCTTGCCGCGCCGCTGAAGGGGAGGAAGATCGTTCACGTCAATTCCACGCGCGTCGGGGGTGGTGTGGCCGAGATCCTTACCAAGCTCGTTCCGCTCATGAATGAACTTGGTCTCGAGACGAGCTGGGAAGTGATCAACGGCAGCCCTGAATTCTATCAGTGCACGAAGAATTTCCACAACGCCCTCCAGGGCAATCCCGTCGCCATCCCCCTGTCGCAGCTTCGCAGTTTCGAGGAAATCAACCGCGAGAACGCCGAGCTGCTTCGTCCTTCACTCAAGGACGCGGACATCGTCTTCATTCATGATCCGCAGCCTGCGCCGCTGCTGTCGTCGTTCCCGAAACGCAAAGGCAAATGGATCTGGCGATGCCATATCGATGCGAGCCGTCCCCACCGCCCGGTATGGAAATACCTGCGTGGATTCCTTCTCGCGTATGATGCGAGTATCTGGTCGCTGCCTGATTTCGCCCAGGTCCTGCCGCACCCGCAGTACATCATTCCGCCGAGCATCGATCCGCTGAGCGAGAAGAACATCACCCTGTCCGAGGAAGAGATCACGGCCGTGCACGGGCGATTCGGCATCGATCCCCAGCGTCCGCTGATCACCCAGATCTCCCGCTTCGATCGCTTCAAGGATCCCGTAGGCGTGATCGAATCCTACCGGCTTTCGAAGAAATTTCTTCCGGGACTCCAGCTCGTGCTCGCCGGCGGCGGCGCGACCGACGATCCGGAAGGGGAAGCGGTGCTCAACGAGGTCTACGCCGCGGCGAACGGAGATCCGGATATCAAGATCCTGCTTCTTCCCTCCGACGCCCACCGCACCATCAACGCCCTGCAGCGCGCCAGCGACGTGATCCTGCAGAAATCCACCCGCGAGGGATTCGGATTGACGGTCACGGAAGCGATGTGGAAGGGGAAGCCGGTGATCGGCGGAAACACCGGCGGCATACGTCTGCAGGTGATCGACCATCACACGGGATTTCTCGTGTCCACGCCCGAAGGCGCGGCCCTTCGCACGCGTTATCTGCTCAACAACCGTGAGATCCTGGCGTCGATGGGGAACAAGGCCTACGCGTTCGTCCGTGACAATTTCCTCCTCACGCGGCATCTGCGCGAGTATCTCACGCTGATCCTCGTGCTCATGAACAATCACCCGGATCGCATCGAGCTTTCCTGAATACCGCGGAACAAAAGGTTGATGAACATACTGAACGAAACTGTCGATCTCGAACTGTTTTTCGCCGGAGTGCAGGCAAGCGCGAGCCGGCTGCTGATGCTCGATTACGATGGCACGCTCGCGCCCTTCGTCGCGCGACGCGAGCGTGCCGAACCATATCCGGGCATGCAGGAGATGCTCGAGTCGATCGCCGCGGATGACCGCTGCCGCGCAGTGATCATCACCGGACGTCCGGCCGCGCAGATTCCCCCGCTTCTCCGGCTGCGCGATCTCAAACTCGAGATCTGGGGCTCGCATGGATGGGAGCGGCTGCATGTGGACGGGCGCTATGAGCCTCCCGTGCTCGATGACGATACATCCGTGATGCTCGCGGCGGAGTGGCAATGGCTGTGCGCGTCGTTTCCCTCCGAGCGCATCGAACGCAAGCCCGTTTCCGTGTCACTGCATTGGCGCGGAACGGAACAGGGTACCATGATGACGCTTCAGAGTCTCGCCTCCAAGCGATGGAGCACCATGCACCGTCTCGCCGCTGTGGAACTCCATGAATTCGACGGCGGCATCGAACTGCGCGCCCGAGGCCGCGACAAAGGGGACGCGGTCCGTACGCTCCTCGCGGAAAGTGTCGTCCCGTATGCCGCCGCTTATCTCGGCGACGACCAGACGGACGAGGATGCATTCGCCGCGCTCGAGGGACACGGATTGCGCGTGCTGGTCCGCCGGGAACCAAGGCCGACGCGCGCCGATCTTCACCTGATTCCACCAGATGAACTCCTCCATTTCCTCGCCCGATGGCACGGACAACCGTAAAGGAGGACGCATGAACAGCGACGCAATTCCACGTGGCGGAGAAACCGCGCAGAACGGTGCGGCACGCGAGACTCACGCTCGGTTGATCATCGTCTCGAACCGGCTTCCCGTCGTGTTCGACCAGAAGGACGGAGAACTGTACACACGCCCGGGATCCGGCGGACTGGTCACCGCACTGGCTCCCGTGCTGCGTGATCGCGGCGGGATCTGGATCGGCTGGTCGGGATTGCCCGACGGCGAGCAGCCCGACGTTGACCGGGTTCTCGCAGAGTCATCCGTCCCTGCGGGATATGAACTGCGCGCCGTCGCCCTCACTAAGGATGAACTCGAAGATTACTATCACGGCTTCGCCAACGAAATCCTCTGGCCGCTGTTTCACGATCTGCAATCACTCTGCCGCTTCGATCCCGCATATTGGGAGGCATATCGCGCCGTCAACCGGAAATTTGCGTTGACCGTTGCGGCAGCGGCGGACACGGACGACTTCATCTGGATTCACGATTATCATCTGATGCTCACCGCCTCATCGCTGCGGGAGGCGGGCATGCGCAATACACTCGGCTTTTTCCTTCATATCCCCTTTCCGTCTCCGGATATCTTCTTCAAGCTGCCCTGGCGTTTTCAGGTGCTCAACGCACTGCTGTCCTACGATCTGCTCGGCTTCCAGACCATGCGTGACAAGCGCAATTTCATCCAGTGCGTGCGCATGCTGCTGCCCGACCTCGAGGTCGGCAGTGCCGGAGGATTTCATGTCGTCCGCCTGGAGGCACGGGAAGTGCGCGTCGGTGTGTTTCCGATCAGCATTGATTTTGCGGATTTCGAGCGGCGTGCGATGGAGCAGGAAGTCGCCGAGTCCGCGTGGTACATCCATGAGGCACTGCCGAACCGGCAGATCGTGCTCGGTATCGACCGTCTCGATTACACGAAGGGCATTCCTTACCGCCTCGAGGCGTTCCGCACGGCGTTGCGCCGATATCCGGACCTGCTCACCCACCTCACGCTCGTCCAGGTGGTCGTGCCCAGCCGAACGGACATCCCCAGGTACAACGAACTGAAAATCGCGATCGAGCGCCTCGTCAGCGAAATCAACGGAGAATTCGGACAGCCCCGCTGGGTTCCCGTCCACTACTTTTTCCGGCATCTGACGCGTGGCGAGCTGCTGGGATATTACCGCACGGCCGAGATCGCCATGATCACACCCACGAAGGACGGCATGAACCTGGTCGCGAAGGAGTACGTCGCCTGCAACATCGAGCACAATGGCGTGCTCATCCTGAGCGAATTCGCCGGCGCCGTCGCGCAGCTGCATCGCGACGCGGTTCTGGTCAATCCCTACGATATCGATGGCATGGCGGACGCACTGTACCGCGCTTTCACGATGGATGCCGGAGAGCGGCGCAGACGCATGCGGCGCCTTCGCGCGAACGTCAGGCGCAATGACATTTATCGATGGGTCGAAGCTTTCCTCGAAGCGGCGGTGTCACGTCATCTGCATGAATTCCCGATCGTATCCGAATACATCCCACCGGACGACACGCCGGAGCCGGGAGTGTCGATCTGAGAGCGGCACGGCGCCGTGAATGGCATCGAAACACGGAATCCCTTATGTTGCGTCTGCCATGAGAAGCATTCAATTCACCAAGGTCGAGGGTGCGCAGAACGATTTCGTGATCGTCGACGACCGCGCAGGCAAACTCGACGACGCGACACGCCGGCGCTTCACGCAACGCATTTCGCACCGCCGCCGCGGCGCGGGATCGGACGGCGCGATCTTCATCGACACCTCCGACACACATGATTTCACGATGTCCTTCTACAATCCCGATGGATCCGTCGGAAGCATGTGCGGGAACGGCGGCCGCTGCGCCGCGCTGTACGCACTGGTCAACGGCATCGCGGGCCCGCGCATGCGTTTCGACGTGCTCGGGAGAAGCTACACTGCCGTCGTCAGGGGAACGCAGGTGCATCTCGCGTTTCCTCCGCCGGTGCTTCTGGATCTCGATCTCGGGCTGGAAACGGCCTTCGGCACCATACGCGCCGACTACGTCGACAACGGGGCGCCCCATGTCGTGCTGTTCGTCGAGGATCTCCCCGAGCGGCTGCGCGCGCCGCTGCAGGAAATGGACATGCGGCGCATCGGCACCCTCCTGCGCCGGCATGCGCACTTCGAACCCCGCGGGAGCAATGTCAATGTACTGGAGCTGGGAGCGGACATGGTCGTGCATATCCGCACGTTCGAGAAAGGGGTCGAGGACGAAACCGAAGCTTGCGGCACGGGCACGCTCGCGGCAGGACTGATCGCGCATCTGCGCCGTGGCATACCCGCACCCGTGCGGCTGCGCACCCATGGCGGTGAAATCCTGCGCGTCCATTTCACACCCGACCCGAATGCCGCGGAAGACGACCCTGCGCGGTATTCCCGCGATCTCGCGCTCGAGGGTCCCGCGGCCATGGTGTACGAGGGCTGCTATACCCTTCCGGATGGCTGACCGCCATACCGGACAATACAATCTTATTTCATGATCACATAGCCGTACGGCGGCAGCGTGATACGCGCGCCATCCTTGCCGTGCGTGACCGTTCCCGTGGCGAGGAGCATCGCACCTTCGAGGTCCTCGGGAAGAATACAGGTGCATGACACGGGAACGTCCGTGAGGTTCACCGCCGTGAACACCGGCATCTCCTCGTCAATGGTACGGACGAAGGCGAAGACGGCAGTGCTGTCGCTCGTGGGGACCGCGTGGAACGCGCCGCGGCGGACCGATTCCTGCTCCGCGCGTATGCGGTGCAGTGCGGTATACAGGGCGCGGAAGTTTAGCGTGTCCTTCGTCCAATCGATCGCTTCCTTCTCGAAGAGGCTGAGCCGTTTGTCGCTGCCGACTTCCTGTCCGTTGTACACAAGCGGCACCCCGGGAAGCAGGTTGACCAGTACCGCGGCAGCGCGCGCGGCATCGGGACCGAGCCAGACGACGGGCGGGGCGTCGTACATGTTCTTGTCGTGGTTGGTCGTGAAGCGCAGGCGCAGCGCGCCGCGCGGATAGCGGTAGCGGTCGCGCGTCATGGTCTGTTCGATCCCGGACACCGGCGCCTCGCCGCGTATGATCGGCCTGAGCATGTCGTAGGTGTTCCACGCGTAGGTCAGATCGAAAGCGTCGATATGCAGGGAAGGCTCTGCGCCCTCGGCAAGCATCATGACAGGCTTGACCGCGCGCAGCGCGGCGATGGCATCGACCCAGAAATCATGCGGCACCATCTCGGCCACATCGCAGCGGAAGCCATCGATCCCGATGTCGCGCACCCAGTAGAGCATCATCTCCTTCATCCATGCGCGCAGGCCGGGCGCATCGTAGTCGAGGTCCGCCACGTCGTGCCAATCGGCGTTGGGCGCGATGATGCCGCCATCGGTATCCGTGGTGTACCAGTCGGGATGCGCGGTGATCAGGGGATTGTCCCAGGACGTGTGGTTCGCCACGAGGTCGATGATGATGTGCATGCCCTGCACATGCGTCGCGGCGACGAGCGACTTGAAATCGTCCAGCGTACCGAATTCCGGATTTACACCGTAGAAATCCTGCACGGAGTACGGACTCCCCAGGGTCCCCTTGCGGTGCTTCTTCCCGACCGGATGGATGGGCATCAGCCAGACGACGGTCACGCCCATATCACGCAATTCCGGCAGCCGCTGTTCGAGCGCCTTGAACGTACCCTCCTTCGAGAACGCACGCAGGTACACTTCGTACACGACGGCGTCGCGCACCCAGTCGGCGCTCTCCACCGGTTTCATGCCATAGTACTGGCTGCGCAGCAGCTCATCCTCTTTCTCGAAGGCGCGAAGTTCCACGCTGCCCACCATGCCGCCGGGACCGGTGATATCCTCGATCCGTACCGCGAGCACGTTGCCCCTGGCCTTGACCACATGGCTGACATCGAAAAAGAAGCGCTGTCCGTAGCCCCGGTGTTCCCCGATCTTCTTTCCATTCAGCCAGATGACCGCGTTGTCATCGACCGCATCGAAGATAAGCGCATGCGAGATTCCTTTTTCGAGCTCGGCGTCGAAGCTGCGCAGGTACCAGCCTGCGCCGTCATATCCCGAAAGCTCCCGCAGCTGATCCCACTGTCCCGGGACGCGTATCGTATCCCAGTTCGCGGACTGCTCGCCCAGGTACCACCGCTGCCGTTCTCCCACGCTGTCGGGATCGACGCGGAAGCGCCAGGTGCCGTCGAGCACGAGCCGGTAGCGGTCAACGGGCATGTCGTCGGGATTCCTGAGTCTGCAGGAAACGAACGTGAACGTCGCGAACAGGGTCACTGCGATCAGCATCGCAGCGGACAGCATTGCCGCCGAGGGCATCGCTGCCGAGGGCATGGCCGCGGATGGCGGCAGGGGCGACGTGTGCGTGGGGCATTGCAGCGGGCGCATCATCGGGGTGTCTCCGAACGGATAGTATCTGGTTCGACCGGTTGTTCAGTGTGCACATTCAATCGCCGAAACTGATCCCGAGGTCGCGGGCGGTCAGGATGGTATCGCAGTCGAGCGGGACGACTTTCATGCGCCGCGTGGCCTTCTTCAGCGGCACGTAGCGCACACGCGGGGGATCGAGCGCGACCATCATCCCGTTCTGGCCTTCTTCGAGCGCGCGGATCGCCGCAGCGCCGAAGCGCAGTGAAAGCAGTCGATCGGTTGTCGTCGGTGTGCCGCCGCGCTGGAGATGTCCGAGCACCACATGGCGCGCTTCCTGTCCGGTAATTTCCTGCAGCTGCCTGGCGACTGTCTCGCCGATACCGCCGAGCCGCTCCGCGTGCCCTACTTCATGCTCGATCACGCTGTGCGTGCCGCCCTTCGGTTTCGCACCCTCCGCGACGACGACGATGGAAAATTTCCTTCCCTTCTGCACGCGTTCGATCGTCTTCCGGGCGACGATGTTGATGTCATACGGAATCTCCGGAATCAGGATCGCATCGGCCGTGCCCGCAACACCCGCGTTGAGCGCGATCCATCCCGCATAGCGTCCCATGACCTCGACCACCATGATGCGGCGATGCGCTTCCGCGGTCGAGTGCAGGCGGTCGAGACATTCGGTCGCAAATGAGACCGCGGTGTCGAAACCGAAGGTCGAGACCGTTTCGCTCAGGTCGTTGTCGATGGTTTTCGGCACGCCGATGATGCGCAGTCCTTTCTCGCAGAGCGCATCCGCGATCGAGAGCGAACCGTCGCCTCCGATCGCGACGATCGCGTCGATTTTGTTCGCCTTGCAGGCACGGATGATTTCCCTGCTGCGATCCACGATCCTGTATGTGCCGTCGTCCTGCAATACGGGGAACTCGAGGGGATTGCCCTTGTTCGTCGTACCGAGGATCGTGCCGCCGAGATGCGTGATGCCGCGCACCGACTCGATCGTCAGATTGACCAGTCCTCCGTCAGCGAACTGTTCCGGCATGAGCAGACCGTTGTATCCGTCGCGGATGCCGACGACTTCCCAGCCGCGCTCGATCGCTCCGATGGTCACGGCGCGGATGACGGCGTTGAGTCCCGGCGCGTCGCCTCCGCCGGTGTTGATGGCGATGCGGCGGATGCGCGGCGGGCGCGGATTCGATTTTCGGCTGAGCGGAGATGATGACATGCGGACACGCGGCTTTTGGATTGGCGGGAATTGTATCTTGAAATCTACCATCCCCGCGGAGGAACGGCAAACGGTGGCCCGGACGCCCGCCGCGCCTTGCTGCCGTCAATCGCGTACGACGTGCGCTTTTTCCTCGCTATTGATCAGCCCACGAAGCGCGACGAAGGACTGCGCCTGCAGGATGCGCTCGACGGCCTGTTCCGAACGCAGAAGCCTCCCGATCTCCGCGAGGATCTGCAGCTGGCGCTGGAATTCGTCTTTGGGTGTAAGCACGAGGAAGATCAGGCGCGCTGGTTGTCCGTCGGGAGCATCGAAATCTATCCCGTCCTTCGAATAGCCGACGGCGATGGCGGGTGATGTCAGTCCCTCGATGCGGGCATGCGGTATCGCCGCCCTTCTCCCGATGCCTGTCGGCATGGTCTTCTCGCGCTCCATCACCTTCCCCGTGATCTCCGTGTGCGGGAGCCCCGTCGCCTGGGCGAGCACCGCAGCGAGTTCGGCGATAACCCCCTCGCGCGTGTGCGAACGAAGCTGCGGCACGAATGCCTTCGCGTATAGGAAATCCACGAGGCGGGAGACCTTGCGCTGACCCATGATCCACTGCATGGCGGGACCGGCGACCAGCGAGGTGACGATCGCCATCACGATGAGCGCGACGAACAGACGTTCGCCGATCAGGCCGGCTTGCAGGGCGAGGAGGCCGAGGATGATAATCATCCCGCCGCGGGCGTTCATGCCGAACCCGATCGCCAATGATTCGCGATTGTTGAATCCGACCATTCTGCTGGCGACGAGACTGCCGAGTATTTTCCCTATGCTGGCGATGAGCAACACGATGACGACCAACGTGGTGTCCCAATACTGTACGATGTCGACCTGCAGTCCGATTGATGCGAAGAACAGAGGTGCGAAGATGAACGAGATAAAGTGATCAAGTATCTGGCGCGTGCGTTCGCGGAGGTGTTTCGAATCCCCAAATGCGACACCGAACATGAATGTTCCGAGAATTGCGTGGATGCCGATCCATTCTGTGAGCGCAGCGGCGAGTAGTCCGCAGCTGACCGCGAAGCTCAACACACCACCGGGCCAGGACGTGTATGCCTGCAGGGGCGGGAGAATGGTGTCGATGATTACTCGTCCGACAGTGAGAATCAGTACAGTGAAACCGACCGTCAATGAAATCGTCCACCAGATGCTCATTCCGTGCGTCTGGTCGCTCATCGTGCCAAGAATCGTGGCGAAGAGCAACCAGCCAACGATATCGTTGATCACAGCAACAGCGATGATTATCATACCAAGATCGGAGCGGTACATGTTGAGATCGATGAGGATCTTTGCAATCACTGGCAATGCAGTGATGGAGAGTGCCGTGCCGAGAAAGAACGCGATCAGCATCTGGTTGGACGATGCGCCTGCAACGAACAGCGTTGGCACCAGCATGGCACTGCCGAATCCTATCGCGAAAGGAATGACCATGCCGAAAATGCTGATCACGAACGATGACTTGCCCTGGCGAAGGATCGCAGACAGATCGACTTCGATACCCGCGACCATCAGGAACAACGCGATTCCCAGGGTTGTGACCGCTTCGAGGCCAATCGTGAATCCCGGGGTCGTCGGGAAAAGTCCGGAATAAATCGTCGGAGAAATCGCGCCCAGAACGGAGGGCCCGAGCAGCACACCTGCAAGCAGTTCACCTAGAACGGACGGCATGTTCATGCGCCGGGAGAGTTCTCCGAGCACACGCGCCACCAGTAGCAGCAAACCGAGTGCTAGAAAGAACGCCGTCAGTTCGGTGTGATTCATGTGCAATTACTCCGTCACTCGCCGTCTGCTTGAACCCTATACAGCAGGATACCGCATGCCAGGCTGAACAGCACGGAATCCGCGGGATGGGAGGTAAAACGGTCGAGGATTGTGAGCGCCCGCGGCGGCGCCTGCGTGATGACGAGATCCGCGCCGATCGTTCTGGCATATTCCATGATCGCGACACCCTCGGCGCTGTCGTCAAGCACCTCCGCCTCGACGTCCACTCCGGAGAGATCATACACCGAGAGCGTATCCGCCAGAGCGCCCCGCTGCTGGTTCTCGAAGGCCTCGCGTTCGCCGTCGTCAACATAGCGGGCGGCGAGCCGGTTCATGAAATCAGCTTCCTGCACGATATGCAGCCGTGACTTGCCCGCGGTACGGAGCAGCATCAGGGTGAAGCGCAGCATCGCCGTGATGTCTTCCCCGGAGTGTACGCCGAGGACCACGCGGTCGAGCCGCGGGATGGATTGCACGTTCAACGGCAGGAGGAGGACCGGGCATTTCGCGCGCCGCGCAACCTTCCGCGCGACACTGCCGAAAATCCGCTGCAGCATTCCTTCGGATTCCAGCGCACCGGTGATCAGCAGCTGCGCCCCCACTTCCTGCGCGGCGTCGAGAAGGACATCCTCCGGATTTCCGGGACGCAGAATCAGCTCGCACTCGCCGGCGCCTTCCGCCGCCCGCAGCATCGTCTGAAGGCGCGCGCGCGTCTCCGCATCCTCTTCGCCGACGTGCACGAACACGACACGCGCAGCCATGCGCCGTGCGAACACGAACGCCGAGGATGCGATCAGCTGCGCGTGCGGTGAAAAGGCAACCCCGGCGACGATAGTGGATTCTCGTTCGGACACCCGAGCCTCGATGATCGTGGAAAACTGCAATGCCAAAAAGGTACTCTCTCCCGGTACACGATGCAAGTTCGATGGCGCAGCCGGCCTTTGCCGACCGCGCGCCTGCACAGATCACCGCGCGCCGGACACGCGTCGGTTTGTTGATGGGGCAGGTTTTTTCTAGATTATGCATTCAACCGCATACCATCATTCAGAAAAAGATACACATGGCAGACTACCAGAAACATCTCTACATGATCGTATTCCCGATCAACGCGCTGGTTGCCTCACAGCTCGAACCGCACGCGTTCGCCCAGCATTACACGATCGGCAGCGCACGCCATTTCCAGGGAAAAGTGATATTCGCCGAACTGGACATCAATTTCCGCGATCCGTATTTCCTCATCGACGAATATCTCGAGAAAACCGTCGCCCATGACGACGGCTCGCCGAAGCGCACGAAGTTCATTTCGTCCTACCGCGTGCTGGAGCACGTACCGTTCGACGTGATCAGGAAGCTGGTGCTGGTCACCGTCAACGGCAAGGCGCTCGAGCTGGATCCCGGTCCCTACACCGCGGAAAACGTACCCGGCCTCATCCGCATCTTCCAGGAAATCGCCCCGGTACGCAATCTCATCGCCTCGCGACTCGATCAGCGCTCCTTCGGCAAGTACATCAGCGAAGACGTCGCGAAGGGCGCCGATCGGGTCTGCTTCACGCAGATCGATCTCAACATCGAGGAGTTCCTCGCCGAGAGCCAGCACCGGGAGATCATCGTCTCCCCGATTCCCGACAGCAATCCCTACCGCCTGCTCGACTGTCTGCTCGAACTCAAGCAGAACACAGACAAGACTGTCAAGACCATCAGCCTGTCGTCCGTGCTGCACAGCATATCGTACCGCGCGCTGCGCCACGGATTCTGGTTCTTCGACAAGGACGACAATTCGATCTTCTTCCCCATTCCCAGTGCTCACGAGCTGGAGACCACGCATTACGAGTGGTGGAAAAACGCGCGATAGATCTTTTTTCCCGACGGCCGCGGCGGCCCCCGCGCGGCCATGCAAGGACAGGTCCCTCACGGCCTGTCCTTTTTTTTTCCGGGAGGGTCCCGGATACCGGGAGCGACCGAAGGCAACCCGCCGGGTACAATTTCCGCCCCTTCCCCACATTTCCTATCCATTTTGTATATTGCTCATTCTGCATTCTCAAAACGGAGACAACACGATGACGATGAATCTCGATATGATCCAGCGTGTCTATGCCGGGTTCCCGGCAAAGATCGCGGCGGCGCGCGCGCTGCTGGGACGTCCTCTCACCTACGCCGAGAAAATCCTGCACGCGCACCTCTGGGAGGCACCCTCCGCACCGATGCAACGCGGCAAGGATTACGCCAACTTCGGCCCCGACCGTGTCGCCATGCAGGACGCCACCGCGCAGATGGCGCTGCTGCAGTTCATGAGCGCCGGCATTCCGCAGGTCGCCGTTCCCTCCACGGTGCACTGCGATCACCTGATCCTCGCCGAGCACGGCGCGATGCGGGATCTCGCATCCTCGCTCGAACTCAACAGCGAGGTCTTCGACTTTCTCGCATCGGTGTCACAGAAATTCGGCATCGGCTTCTGGAGGCCGGGCGCGGGCATCATTCACCAGGTCGTGCTGGAAAACTACGCCTTCCCGGGCGGCATGATGATCGGCACGGACTCGCATACCCCCAACGCGGGCGGGCTCGGCATGATCGCCATCGGCGTCGGAGGCGCGGATGCGGTGGACGTGATGGCCGGCATGCCATGGGAACTGAAATTCCCGAAACTCATCGGTGTCAAACTCACCGGGAAGATGAGCGGCTGGACATCCCCGAAGGATGTCATCCTGAAGCTGGCGGGCATTCTCACCGTCAAGGGCGGCACCGGATCCATCGTCGAGTATTTCGGTGACGGCTGCGCGAGCGTCTCCGCCACCGGCAAGGGCACGATCTGCAACATGGGAGCGGAGATCGGTGCGACCACGTCGTTGTTCCCTTACGATGAAAAGGCCGGCGTCTACCTGCGCAGCACCGGACGCGCCGACCTGGCGGATCTCGCCGACGGTATCGCCGAGCATCTGCGGGCCGATCCTGAAATCGCCGCCGATCCGGAGAAGTTCTACGACCAGGTGGTCCACATCGATCTCGACACTCTCGAACCGCATATCAACGGTCCCTTCACACCGGACCGCGCGCATCCGATTTCAAAATTCGCGCAGGCCGTGCGCGACAATGGCTGGCCAGAGGAATTGCGCGTCGCGCTCATCGGTTCCTGCACCAATTCCAGCTACGAGGACATCGACCGTGTCGCGGCCATCGCGCGGCAGGCGAAGGCGAAGGGACTGCATACGAAATCCGAATTCACCATCACGCCCGGTTCGGAGCAGGTGCGCGCGACGGTCGCGCGCGACGGACAGCTCGAGCTGCTCGAGAGCATCGGCGGACGGGTGCTGGCCAATGCCTGCGGTCCCTGCATCGGCCAGTGGAAGCGGCACGACGTGCAGAAGGGCGATCGCAATTCCATCATCACCTCGTTCAACCGCAATTTCACGGGACGCAACGACGGCAATCCCGATACGCACGCCTTCGTCGCGAGTCCCGAAACTGTCGCCGCGTTCGCGCTGGCCGGCACGCTGACTTTCGACTTCACCAAAGACTCGCTCATCAACGAGAAAGGCGAGTCCGTGCGCCTCGACCCGCCCACGGGCGACGAACTGCCGGCGCGCGGTTTCGTGCCCGATCCCGACGGCCTCGTTCACCCGGCGGTAGACGGGAGCAACATCGAAGTGATCATCAATCCCGAGAGCAATCGACTGCAGAAGCTCACGCCCTTCCCCGCGCCGAAGCCCGGGGAATACGACAATCTCCGCCTGCTGCTCAAGGTGCGCGGCAAATGCACGACCGATCACATTTCCGCGGCGGGTCCCTGGCTGCGCTTCCGCGGACATCTCGACAATATTTCGAACAACATGTTCATCGGCGCGATCAACGAATTCAACGGCGTCGCGAACAAGGTAAAGAACCAGATCACCGGCGAATACGACGATGTGCCGAATGTCGCGCGCGCCTACAAGGCGGCCGGCGAAGGCTGGGTCGTGATCGGCGACGAGAATTACGGCGAAGGTTCCAGTCGCGAACACGCGGCAATGGAACCGCGTCATCTCGGCTGCAAGGCGACCATCGTCAAGTCCTTCGCCCGCATTCTCGAGACCAACCTCAAGAAGCAGGGCATGCTCCCGCTCACCTTCGCGGATCCCGCCGATTACGCCAAGGTCCAGGAAGACGACCGCATCGCCCTGAAGGTCGAAGAGCTCGCTCCCGGCGCGCAGTTGACCATGGTCCTCATGCATGCCGACGGCAGCAGCGACACGGTCATGCTCAACCACACGATGAACGCGCAGCAGATCGAGTGGTGGCATGCGGGCAGCGCGCTGAACCTGATCGCGCGGGGTAGGAATTAACGGTTCCGGATTATTCCGGCAAGAGATATCGGAAATCCCGGCCGCCCTCGCGGGCAGCCGGGATTTTTTTGTCACGATTGGAGGAAGGCGCTCCGCGAAGCGATTACCGCATGAGCCGCTGCATCCGCCCGAGCGCTTCGAGCATATCCGCTTCCGGGGCGAGCAGGCTGATCACGAAGTATTTTCCCCGGGCGAAATCGAAGAGATATCCGGGATGCACGAGCACGCGGTGCTCCTCGAGCAGCCGCAGGGCGACCGTCTCCTCATCCGCATTCTCCGGCAAGGCGATCAGCGCGTTCCATCCCCCCTCGGGCTCGAGCAGTTCGATCCCGGATGGAGAAGCTCCGATTATCTGCCGGGCGGTGGACAGATTCGCCCGGCAGCGCGCGAGGATCTGCCGCTGCATCCGATCGCGCAGCGCGAGCAGTGCCGGCGCGGCGGCCATCACCGGCGTGCCAACGGAGAGGTAGGCGTCCGCGATGACGTCGAGCCGTGCAAGCGCGTCGTCGCGCAGCCTCGGCGGACCCTCGGTGAGAATCCACCCCAGCTTCATCTGCGGAAGGGCGAGCAGCTTCGAGAGGCCGTTGATGGTAAATCGGAGCGCCTGGCCCGATATTCCCGCCGTGCGCTGCCGCAGGCAGGCGGTGCCACGCTGTCCGGCGCCGTCCGTGTGCCCCATACCGTCTGCGATCTCCCGGCCGTTTGCCGCGGCCGCGAACTCGGTCAGGGGGTAATCCCAGAAGACTTCGTCGGTGATCAGGGCGGCATGTCTGCGTGCGCAGAGCGCGTCGAGCTGCGCGAACTCCTCGGGACGCAGGTAGTTCGCGGCGGGATTCGACGGATTGACCACGATCACCGCGCGGGTGCGCGCGCTCATCGCCATGTCGAGCGAATGCATGTCGATGCACCAGTGGCCGTCGGGCGCGAGACGCAGCCGGTAGGGACGCACCGTGACCGCGTCCATCGCGGCCAGCCAGGAGAAGAGCGGGTAGGCGGGCAGCGGGATGCAGATCTCGTCGCCGGGATCGCAGAGCAGTTTGAAGAGCATGCTGTACGCTTCGCTGCTAGAGGCCGTGCAATGGAGATGCGTGGCGTCGACCTGCGCGCCAAGCGGTCCTGGCTCTGCTTCGGAATCCCGGGCGCGCTGGGGCGCGCCGTCCCTTAGAGCGGCTCTACCGGATGCTCCTTCGGCGTAATAACCCGCGATAGCCTCGCGCGCGGGCAGCATTCCCCGGGGATGCGGATCGTAGCCGCACTCCGCTGCGCGGGCGAAGGCCTCGCGGATGTCCGCCGTGGGATACTCGAAGCCGGCGCGGGTGGGATTCGAGAGGGTGAGATCCCATATCCGCACGCCCGCACGGCGCAGCGCGCGCGCGCGCAGGGTCAGCTGATTCTCGGACAGATCGTCGGGCAGACGGGAGGAAAACACCTGCGACTCCGGGAAGAAAAGACGGTCCGGTTTCCCGCATTGCGCTTCAGCACGGGATTTCTGAAATTACGTAATTCATTCGCTGAAGTGAACTCGCCACAAACTGGCACAGTAATCTCATGGAGTCTCCCAATGCATGAAAAAAGTATCGAGCTTCTCAACCGCGCGGTAGCGGACGAACTCCTCGCCGTGCATCAGTACATGTATTTCCACTTCCACTGCGACGACCAGGGCTATGAACTGCTCAGCACCATTTTCCGCCGCACGGCGATCGAGGAGATGATGCATGTGGAAATTCTCGCCGAGCGCATCCTGTTCCTCAACGGGGATGTCGAGATGGTGTCCGCGGGCGAGGTGCAGAAGCTGCATTCCGTCCGCGAGATGCTGGAACTGGCGCGCAGCATGGAAGAGAGCAGTGTGCGGGACTACAACCTCTGGGCGAACGAGAGTTCCGCGAACGCCGATGCGAACACGAAGAAACTGTTCGAGCAGCTCGTCGATGACGAGGAACGGCATTACGATCTTTACGACACGGAGATCCGAAACCTCGAGCAATTCGGTACGCAGTATCTCGCCCTGCAGTCCATCGAGCGCAGCAAGATTCGCGCGGCGGGACCCCCGCCGGCCGGCGCCTGAACGTCTCCCCGCGACATGACGCAACGAGGCGGTCCACCGGACCGCCTCGTTGCATTTTCGGGACCGTGCAATGTCACTGTATGGAGACGGTGAGATTGTATGGAAGCTCGCCTTTCACGGCCGCTCCGCCGCGGAGGTACACGACGACATGGTAATCGCCATACCGCGGTATCGTACCGGTCCACGATCGTCGCTGCCCGCTGATATCGCCGTCGCGCAGGAAGACACGGAAATACACGTCGGGATTGTCCGTGCCGAGCTTCACCTCCATACGCTGCTCCCGCCGGGCGCGCAATACGTACTCGACATTCTGTCCCTTCCGTACGACAGCGTTCACCGCGGCACTGGTGCTTCCTTTCCGGAAGAGGAGCCGATGGCTGCGAAGTTCTCCGGGGATCATGGCGTGGGTGTGCTGCTCGATCGCGGCATTGCCATCCCCTTCGCGCGCGAACTCCGCCGGCGGCGCCGGCGGCTTCGCGGCCTGCGGCTTCGCGGCCTGCGGCTTCGCGGCCTGTGGTTTCACGAGTTGCGGCTTGGTCTCTTTCGCTGCAGGCTTCGCCGGACCGGATTCCGGCTGCATCTCTCCGGCGATCGCTTCCGAGGCAGGCGGCGCCTCTACCGGTACGCTCGCGGGCGCGGTCTCGAGGTCCTCCATCGCTGCGGAGTCACCGCTGTAAAGGATTGCGATGAACGCAGTGGTATCGATCGCTCCGCTGCTGTCCGTCTGCGACAGCATGCGCAGTGCGAGGGCGCGCTGCATGACCGAGGGCAGTTCGTCCTCGGAGAGTTCGCTCACAAGATTGTTGATTTTATGCTCGTAATCGAAGAGGTTTCCCGCATCGTTGAAATACATGCGCGTCCTGATCTCCGCGTGCCGCGGATCGGGTGCGCCGGGATTCAGCTGCTGCGAGGACTTCCCGTAGAAATGAAAGAGCGAGGCATCCGAAAAGTAGTAGCGATTGCGCGCGGATCCCAAGCCGATGGCCTCGACGCGCTCATCGATCAGCCGGATATCGCCCCCGACGGAATACAGCGTCACCGCCAGGAGCGTATCACCGAGCCGGAACGGCGCCAGGTCGCGGCGCTCCATCTGTTCGATGCCGCTCTGAATGGCCGCGGCTCGATTCCGGATCACCAGCACCTGTTTATCCGACATGGATACCGCGCCGCGTACGCCGGAATCGTTTTCCCAGAACTTGATGGCGTCGCAGCCGGCGAGGAACGACGCACAGGCGAGGAACGATGCAGTGACGAAGAGCGTGACCGGAACGGAGAGGAGGGATGGACGCATGGCGCACCACATTGTGATGACGGGACACGGCAATCTACAAAAAAACTGCAGGCGATGGGTGAGGTCCCACCGCCTGCTGCGACAGTCATGACACATCGGTCAGGAGCATCCGCTGGTCGTGCCGCAGTCCTCGCAGACCGTGCACGCGCCGTTGCGCTTGACGCGTGAGGAACCGCACGATTCGCACATTTCGCCCGTGTAACCCTGCGCTCGCGCGACAAGAATGGACTCGTTGTCTCTCCGCGCCGCTTTCCTTTCGGCGAGCACTGATTCGGGCTTGCCGCCACTCTCGACGGCATCGCGTTTGCGGGCCAGTGTCGGCGGTGTGTTGAAGCTGGCCAACGGCTGTTCGTTGGTCTCGTCTACCGATTTCACATGCACGAAATCGGTGCGGCCGAGGTACTCGTAGCCAAGGACGCGAAACACGTAATCGAGGATCGAGGTGGCATTCTTGATCGCCTCATGACCGATGACCACCCCGGCCGGCTCGAAACGGGTGAACGTGAAGGAATCGACCAGCTCCTCGAGAGGCACGCCGTACTGCAGCGCCTTGGAGGCGAGCACTGCGAAGCAGTTGAGGAGTCCCTTGAACGAGGCGCCTTCCTTGTACATGTCGATGAAGATCTCGCCCAGCGCCCCGTCGTCGTATTCTCCGGTGCGCAGGAATACCTTGTGTCCTCCCACCACCGCCTCGCGCACGAAGCCGTGCCGTTTGGCGGGAAGCTTCCGGCGCTCGATGCGCGTGACGATCTTCTCCTGCACTTCCTTCGGACCGATCTGCTCGTTGAAATCGAACTCGTCGCCCATCTCGGCGAGCGCGGCCGCCTCGGGATCGCTGATCGTGTTCAGCGGCTGCGACAGCTTGCTGCCGTCGCGGTAGATGGCGTTGGCCTTCAGCATGAGCTTCCACGACATCATGTACGCCCGGTTGATATCCTGGATCGTCGCGTCGGCCGGCATGTTGATGGTCTTGGATATCGCGCCGGAGATAAAGGGCTGGACAGCGGCCATCATGCGGATATGTCCTTCGTACGCGATGTAGCGCTGGCCGCGCTTTCCGCACTTGTTGGCGGTATCGAAGACCGGGAGATCCGTTTTACGGACATGGGGCGCGCCTTCGATCATCATCGTACCGCACACGTATTCGTTGGCGCGATCGACCTGTTCGGCGCTGAAGCCGAGCGCGCGGAGCATGTCGAAATTGTGGTCCTCGAGCTGCTCGTCGGAGAACCCGAGCCGTTTGCAGAACAGGTCGCCCAGAACATACTTGTTGAATGCCATGCGCAGTTCGAACACGGTGTCGAGCTGTTTTTCGATCTTCTCGATCGCCTCCCCGGAAAAGCCTTTCTCGATCAGGGAATCACGGTTGATGTCCGGGCATCCGGCCAGCGTGCCGTGACCCTTGATGTATTTCTCGATGTCGTCGATCTGCTCGTGCGAATATCCGAGATATTCGAGCGCCTTGGGAACGGATTGGTTGACGATCTTGAAATAGCCGCCGCCGGCAAGCTTCTTGAATTTGACGATGGCAAAATCCGGTTCGACGCCCGTCGTGTCGCAATCCATGACCAGTCCGATCGTGCCCGTCGGCGCGAGCACGCTTACCTGCGCGTTGCGGTAGCCGTATTGCTCGCCCAGCTGCAGGGCGTTATCCCAGCTCTGGCGCGCGGCCCGGACGAGGTTGCTCGGACACAGCTGTTCATCGATGCCCGTGGGAGTGATGGTCAGGCCTTCATATTCATTCGCCATCGAGCCGTAGGCCACGCGGCGGTGGTTGCGGATCACCCGCCACATGTGATCGTGATTGCCCGTGTAGCGGGGGAAGGCCCCGAGATCGCGGGCGATTTCCGCGGAGGCGGCGTAGGATTCGCCGGTCATCACCGCCGTGATGCCCGCGGCGAGCGCGCGGCCTTTCTCGCTGTCATAGGGAACGCCGGCGACCATGAGCAGCGAACCGAGATTCGCGTAGCCCAGCCCGAGCGTGCGGAACTGGTAGCTCTTCAGTGCGACGGCCTTGCTCGGGAACTGCGCCATCAGCACGGAGATCTCGAGCGTCAGCGTCCACAGCCGTACGGCGTGACGGAAGTCGTCGACCTTGAATTCGTGCTTCGGGTCGTCCCAGAAATACTTCAGATTGAACGATGCGAGATTGCATGCCGTGTCGTCGAGGAACATGTACTCGGAGCACGGATTCGAGGCGTTGATACGGCCGTCGACGGGACAGGTATGCCATTCGTTGATGGTCGTGTCGAACTGCACGCCGGGATCGGCCGATGCCCATGCGGCATAGCAGATCTCGTCCCACAGGTCGCGCGCGCGCAGCGTCTTGGCCGTCGCGCCGGAGGTGCGGTAGGTGAGGGACCAGTTGCCGTCGTTCTCCACGGACTCGAGAAATGCGTTGGTCACGCGCACGGTGTTGTTGGAGTTCTGTCCGCTGACCGTGTTGTAGGCCTCGGACTCGTAATGCGTGTCGTAGACTTCAAGATCGAATTCCGTGATGCCCTGCTCGACGAGCTGGAGCGCGCGGAAGATATGGTTCTCGCGCACACCGACCCGACGGGCCTGCACGATCGCCGCTTCGAGTTCCCGGTTCTTGTGATAGTCGGCCGATTCGCCGCGGACCGCCGCCTGCATGATCCGGTTGAGATGCAGCTTGTTGATCTGACTGCCGGTCACCATCGCGGCGACTTTCTCTTCCTCGCGCACTTTCCAATTCACGAACGTTTCGATGTCCGGATGATCGACGTTGAGAACGACCATCTTCGCGGCCCGGCGCGTTGTGCCTCCCGACTTGATGGCCCCGGCCGCGCGATCGTTGATCTTCAGGAAGGACATCAGTCCCGAGGAGATGCCACCGCCCGAGAGACGCTCGTTACGGCCGCGCAGGCTGCTGAAATTGCTGCCCGTGCCGGAACCGTATTTGAAGATGCGCGCCTCGCGCGTCACCAGATCGAAGATGCCGCCTTCGTTAACCAGGTCGTCTTCCACGGATTGGATGAAGCAGGCATGGGGCTGGGGACGGCTGTATGCATCCTGAGACGGAAGCACTTCGCCCGTTTCGGGATCGGCGTAGAAATGGCCCTGTGAATTCCCCGTGATGCCATAGGCGAAATGCAGTCCCGTGTTGAACCACTGCGGCGAGTTGGGCGCCGCCATCTGACGCAGCAGCGTGTATGCCGTTTCGTCGTAATAGTTCTGCGCGTCCTCCGCCGAATCGAAATACCCGTACCGTTCACCCCAGTCGCGCCAGCAGCCGACCATCCTGTGCACGACCTGGCGTATGCTGTTCTCGCCGCCGAGCACGGGCTCGCCGCGTTCATCCACCTTCGGCGAACCGTCCTCGTTACTCAGGGGAATGCCGGCCTTGCGGAAGTACTTCTGCGCGAGAATATCGGTCGCCATCTGAGACCAGTGCGCAGGCACCTCAATATCGTGCAGCTCGAAGACGATGCTGCCGTCCGGATTGCGGAGAACGGAGGAGCGCTTCGTGTACTCGAAGCAGTCGTACGCGCTCTGGCCGGGACTGGTAAATCGGCGCGAAATTTTCATACTGGCTGTGTCTTCCGAAAATCGGTGGAGTGGAGATGACAAACCCCTTCACAGCATGTGTAAAAGGGAGTCTTTAAATCTATAATTTACAATACTTTAGTGTCTATATTCGGAGCAAACACCACCCGCCCCGCTCGAGTGTGGCCGGGGACGAATCCGTTTCGGAATGGGCGGCAAACGTACGCGGATAGCGCTACCGAAATGTGGGTTTGAATATACGCCGTGACTGGTTTCATGTCAAGATTCACGACCTTGTTTCCTTTAAGTGTCAAATTAAAGAAACGCCGCAACCGATTGCAATAGGCGGGATTAACTTTTAAAAAATTTAATGTAAAACTTTAGGGACGAAATAGGTTGGCGGGCAGCAGACGCACCATCGTCCGCGGATTTCTGGAAATTATGCGAAACCGGGCTGTTTAGGAGGGAATAGCGAGTGCACCGAGCAGGGCAAGTCGCTCTGCGCCTGTCGCGACGGGCATGTTACCCGGATTGCCCATGAGCCACTCGTTCGCGAGCACCGCGAATGCGAGTGCTTCCTTGCCGTCGGGCGAGATTCCCAGTGCGGAAGTGCTTTCGACAGCAGCCTCGGGAAAGGAATGGTGCAGGCCATCCATGAAGAAAAGATTTCGGGCTCCCCCTCCGCTGACCAGCAGACGGAAGCGCTGCGGCGCCGGGAGCAGGGCGCGCAAGTGCATGCCGATGCTGCGCACCGTGCATTCGCTCGCGGTCGCGACCAGGTCCGCGACCTCCAGCACCGACAGATCGCGTGCGATGGTGAGAAGATTGTTCAGATAATCTTCTCCGAAATTCTCGCGTCCGGTGGATTTCGGTGGATCCTGTCTGAAATAGGGATGCTGCAGCATCCACGTCAGCAGGTCGCCGTTCACGGTGCCGGAACTGGCGATCGCGCCGTCCTCATCGAACTCGCGGCCGAAGAAGCGGCGCATGAGCGCGTCCACCAGCATGTTTCCGGGGCCGGTATCGAATGCGAGGACGCTGTCGATGCCCCCGCCCCGCGGCAGCAGGGTCAGGTTGGCTATGCCGCCGATATTGAGCAGGACGCGATCCTCCTCGTCCGAATGAAACAGCATGTAATCGACGTACGGCACCAGGGGGGCACCCTGTCCGCCGAGCGCCATGTCGCCTGAGCGGAAATCATGCACGACAGGGATGCGCAGGAGTGTGGCCAGTGTCGGCGCGCTCCCGATCTGCAAGGTCGAGCGAATGGAATGTCCGGCGAGATCGATTGCCTGCGGCAGATGCCGGAGAGTCTGTCCGTGCATGCCGATCAGATCGATTTCCCCGAGATCCATATCCTTTTCTCCGCAGGCCGCGCGGACGGCATCGGCATACACATGGGCCAGCGCCGTGTGCAGGATGCAGATGTCGTTGACATTGCTCGAGGCAACCTCGCAGTTGCTGAAGATGCGGTTCTGCAGTTCCTCGGAATAGAGCGTTTCGGTGAAATGCAGCGGCTCGACGCGGAGTGCGGTCGCGCTGCCGTGCAGCCGTACGAGAGCGATGTCGATGGCGTCGACCGAGGTTCCGGACATGATGCCGCACACCACGCGCGAAGGCTTGGTGACCATCCGAGTGAGGATATCAAGCGGCGAATGGAGCATGGCGCTGTGCAATGCGGATGAACGTCAACACCAGATAATATACGGAGAAAATGGCCCCTTCGTCAATCACAGGGCGATCAGCAGCCCGAGCCGGGCACGCCAGACAGACAGTTCCCGCAGCGTGAGCGTCTGTTCGTCCACCGTTTTTCCCAGCGGGTGGGTGAGACGGACGGCCATTTGCACGGAAAACCTTGCGTCGAGCGGCACGTCGATGCCCGCCTCCCCGGCGAATCCGATATGCAGCACCTCTTCATCGACCGGATGCGTGGAACTCGTCCAGCCTCCCTGTTCCGTGAAGCCTGTGTAGCGCACGGAATACGATTTCTCCGCGTCGGTCAGCAGGGAGACCGTTGGTCCCACGGCGAGGTAGAGCGGCACCGGAAGCGATCGGAATCGGTAGTGCAGGAGCACGGGAAATTCGACGAGCGATCGGCCGGTCCTCTCGATGTCGATCCGGGGATCGCCGTCATGGAAGGTCGACCAGGGCTGCGACCACCAGCCGACATCCACCTGCAGATGGAAAGAATCGTTGAATGGCAGCGCGACCGTTATCCCCGTGACGATGCTCCGTTCCACGGTGGACTGGAATTCTCCGACATACGGAAAAACATTGTAACGGAGCAGACTGGTCTGCACGCCGCTGTGCAGACCGATGCGCATCGCCGGACGTTCGCCATTCTCCTGCGCCTGCACCACGGACGCCGATGCGAGCATCGATGCAGTGAACAGGACAAGCAGCCGCGCGCCTTTCATGGCTGCGCTCCGAAGGTGTACAGCACGGCGAAGCGCAGCTTCCAGCTGTGCGGGGTCTGCCACGACAGCAATGCGTCGTCGAGCAGCGGGGTGAGTTCCTGCGTGAAGCGTATGCCGAGCAGTACCGACCAGTCTGCCGAGGCGCGGATGTCCAGTCCCGCTTCCGCGAGCACGGCGTTGTAAAGCTGATTGAGATTGCGTGTGCGGACGATGGTGGTGTTAAACGGCGGTTCGTCGGAGAATCGGTACTCCTCGATGGTCACATGCAGCGATGAAAGGTTCATGCCGAATTCCAGACCCGCGCCTGCATAGGGCAGGATCAGCCCGTCGCTGAAGGGCAGATACTTCACGATCGCGGGAATGCCGAGATAGTCGACCGGATCCTGGACCATGGCGAAATTCACACCTCCCAGTCGCTGCAGTGTGGCGATGGGAACGTTCCGCTGACCGTAATGCGGTCCGAATTCGAGCAGCACATGCGACGAAAGGGGAAACTCGAACGTCAGACCGAGCAGTCCGTTCTGCCTCGCCTCCACCTCCAGCGACGTGCGTGCATCGCTCGCTCCCACCCAGGTGAAACTGCTCTGTTCCGTCGCCACGCCCACGTGCACGCCGGCACGGCAAGGGACAGACGGCTGTGCTTTCAGCACCGCGGCAGATGCCAGGAGGACTGTCAGCAGAAACGCGGTGCGAACTGTGGGAAGCATCTTTTTCACAAAGTCCTGCTGTTCAAACGAATCGGGATAACACTCGAATCGGGATAACACTCCCAACATACGATGCAATATTGACACTTCTGTGCGGAAAGGGTTACTGTCCCTGCGGCGCCGTGTCGGCAGGGCCGGGAAACGACGACCCTGTTGCTGTGCAATAAAATTGTTTCCCCTCTTGACTTTTTGAAAAAACACGTTAGATTGGAAATACCTCTCACTCTCATTCTCACTTGGCAGCGCACTGATGATGTATCATCAGAGCGTCGTCTCGCATCGGAACAGCCTCGATACGAGGATTGATCAGACGGTTGTTCAAGGATTCCGGGAACGGCAATAACAGCCTCCCGGCAGCAAGTGAGAAAAAAATCGTTGTCATACATTATCTCGAGTTGTCCCATGTCTCGTCTTACATATTCTCTCGCATTCATCCTGCTGATCGCGGCGCAGCCTCTGTGCGCCGGCAGCTTTGTCGTCCGCAGCACCGCGGATGCAGGGGTGCATTCCCTGCGCTGGGCGATCCTTCAGGCAAACGCCTCCGCCGGTCCGGATGTCATCACATTCGACCTCCCCGGGGAAGGGCTGCATGTCATCGCGCCGACCTCCCCGCTTCCGCCGCTGACCGATCCGGCAGGGGTGATCATCGACGGGCTGTCGCAGAACGACGCAAGGATCACCAGCAAGCCGGCAATGGCACTGCAGCTCCGGATCATGCTTGACGGACGTCAGGCGGGGGATGCCCCGGGAATCTGGATCCTCTCGTCCTCGAACCGGATCCAGGGATTGATCATCAGCGGCTTCTCCGAAGACGGCATCCGCATTCAGGGAACGAGGCAGGGCACGGTGAAGAATCTCGTCCGCCATTGCATTATCGGATTGGCGGCGGACGGGACAACCCCGATGCCGAATGGTACGGGAAAGCGTACCAGTCACTGGGCCGGGATCGCCATCGTCAGCCTGCAGCATTCGCCGGGGATCGCGTACGAGAATCTCCTGTTCGGCAATATCGTCTCGGGCAACACCGGGGACGGCATCCTTCTCGCCGATTGCATGGGCGGGCGCGTGTATGCGAACTCGATCAACGGCAACCTGGTTGGATCGACCGCGACAGGAGATGCGCCGGTCGGAAACACCCGCGACGGCATCCTGCTTTACGGCGGGTGCTACGGCAATACGATTTCGGGGAATCTCGTCGTCGGCAACGGCAGTGACGGGATCCATATGGTCGGCGATCAGAAGCGCAACGCCCAGGCTCACCACAATATCATCAAGAAAAACCTTATCGGGATCAACACCGGGAATATCCGCATGGGCAACACGCACAACGGCGTGAACATCGGAGGAAAGGAATACGAATATCCTGGCGGCTTCGCATCCAACAACACGATCACCGGGAACACCGTCGCGGCCAACGGACGAAATGGCGTGTCCGTCTGCGAATATCCGGGCACGGTCGAGAACGCCAACGGTAATCGCATTTCCCAGAATACCATCTATGCGAATGCGGGAATCGGCATCGATCTCGGTGATGATGCGATGTCCAGCGGGATCGACAACGCCAAACCGAATGGCAGATTATCACCTCCTTCGATCGTCGAAGCGGAATTCGGGCGCGGTGTCGCAACCGTTCGCGGCAGCGTCGACATTCGCGGCAAGGCGGACCTGCTGACGATCGAACTCTACAACCAGGGCTCCGGTCCCTCACACACCTGCCCGGGACCGATATTCATCGGCACGGCTTCACCCGATGCGGAGGGCGTCTGGCTGTTCTCCACCAACGGGATGCTCGAGGCGGGAGACAGCGTCGCCGCCCTCCTGATCGATGATGTGGGTAACACCTCCGAATTCGCGGCATCTCAACCCGTGCATGCTATGGATTTCTTCGACCAGCCGGTGGTGACCGACCTCCATATCGGAAAGAGCAGCGCCCGTGCCAGCGCCATTCTGAGGAATCCGCAGCCCAATCCCACCAAGGACCTTACCGATATCACACTGGATGTCGTCAAGCCCTGCTGGAGCATTCTCGAGATCTACACGGATAAATGCGAACTGGTACAGACGCTGATCGATCGCTGGCTGCCCCAGGGCGAGCATGCCGTACAGTGGGATCGCTTGAACTGGCGCGGTATGCCGGTGGAAGCCGGAACCTACATCTGCCGCCTCGATGCCGACGGGATCCGTCAGACGACGACCATTACCGTCCGCTGAATCTCTCCTCTCTCACACTCACCTATCCCCGTCATTTCGCAGAGGTGCATGGCGGGGATATTCTTTTCCCTCGGGAGACCGGGCCTCCGGTACTGTCGGGCTCGCGACTCAGTAGATCTCGATTTCAAGCTTCAGGACCCGGTACGCAAGCGCGATATCGAGCAGGGCGAACACTACGCCGATCGCCGCGCTCACGAGTCCGACCATGAAGATCCAGACGGCGCAGACAGCCGCGCTGAGCCCGAAGAATATTCCGACACCGAGCATGATCGAGGAGAGCAGGTATCCGATTACGCCGATCCAGAGGAACAGCAGCGAACGCCGCAGGTAGTTCGCCCGCTGCATGAGCGAAGGAATCTGCTGCAATACACTCTCGAAGCGCAGCGCATCGACGTACTCCCGGTCGATGCCTTCCGGATCGGCGAGCTTGCGGCGCTTCTCGTCATTGAGCATGCGAATGCGGCCGATGACGATGGCGTAACGGTTGTTGAGGCCGAGGAGAAGCAGGCCGCAGGCGGAAATCATCAGAGCGGGGGTGAGAATGGCCTGGATGGTCTGCTGGGCGATCGGGGTGGTGATTTCAGTCATGGTGGTGTTTTATCACATCATGTGTTGTGGATCGACGTCGATGCCGATGTATACCGCCTTGCTTCGCGCATGTCGAAGCGCGTACTCCTCCGCTCTCGCGAGCGCGGCTCCGAGTTTGCTGCCGTCGCTGTCGCGGCTTTTCTCCACTCGCAGCAGGAGCTGCCACCGGTAGCGGCGGTTGATGCGGCTCAGCAGCGCGGGCTGCGGCGGATGCATCGCGAAAAAATGCTCCTCCCCGCCGAGTGAGCGGTGGTATAAATTCGCGGCCTGCTCCACGGCCTTCTCGTCCTCGCCGCTGAAATTGATCAGCACGAGCCGCGAAAACGGAGGATAATACAGTTTCTTTCTGTTGGGCAGTTCGTTTTCCATGAATCCCGCATAGTCGTGCCGGTATGCGTACTGCAGAACGGGGTGCTCTGGCTGCGCGGCCTGCAAGACGACGGTACCGGGACGCGATCCCCGGCCGGCACGGCCCGCCACCTGCGTCAGCAGCTGCATCGTGCGCTCGGCTGCACGGAAGTCGGGAAGCAGCAGCGACTGTTCCGCCGCGATGATGCCGACCAGTGTGACGCGGTCGAAATCCAGGCCTTTGGCCACCATCTGCGTGCCCAGCAGCACGTCCGCTTCGCCCTGGCTGAAGGCGGTCAGCAGCAGGTCATGCGAACCCTTGCGGCGCGTGCTGTCGGCGTCCATGCGGATGATCCGCGCCTCGGGCAACGCCTCCCGGAGGTCTTCCTCCACCCGCTGCGTCCCCACGCCGACCTGGTCGAGGTCCGTCCCGCCGCATTGCGGACAGATCAGCGGGAGCTTGCGCGTGGCGCCGCAGTAATGGCAGCGCAGCAGCGAGGCGTCCTTGTGGAAGGTGAGCGATATGCTGCAGTTCTCGCATTGCTCGACGTTCCCGCAGTCGCGGCATTCCACATGGGGAGCGAAGCCGCGCCGGTTGTGCAGGAGGATGCATGCTTCCTTCCGTTCGCAGCGTTCGCGGATCGCCTCGACGAGCGTCGTCGAGAAGGAGCCGCGCTGCTGCTGCTGCCTGCGCGCCTCGCGCATGTCGATCGGTTCGAACCTCGGCAGCAGCGCGCCGTCGACGCGCGCCGTCAGCCTGAGCACCGTGTACTTCCCGCTCTGCGCGTTATGCCAGCTCTCCGCCGAGGGAGTGGCGGAGCCGAGGAGTACCGGGGCGCTTTCGAACCAGCCGCGCATGATGGCGGCGTCGCGTCCGTTGTAGCGCGGCACGCTGTCGGACTGCTTGTAGCTCGCCTCCTGCTCTTCATCCACCACGATAAGCCCGAGATTTCCGAGCGGCGCGAACACCGCCGCGCGCACGCCAACCACGACGCGGTATTCCCCGGCCAGCGTCAGGCGCCACGCGTCGTAGCGTTCTCCCATCGACATGCGGCTGTGCATCACGGTGACGTCCTTCCCGAAGGCCTGTCTGAAACGGTAGACGAACTGCGGGGTCAACGAGATTTCGGGGACGAGCACGAGAGCGTTCTTCCCGCCCGCGAGCACCTGCCTGATGGCCTCGATATACACCTGCGTCTTGCCGCTCCCGGTGACGCCGTACAGCAGCATCGTCCGCTGCCGCGAGGCCTCGGTCTCCGTGCGGATCGCGGCGAGGACCGTCCGCTGCTCATCGGTTAAAACGAACTTTTTTTCTTTTTCCGCGTAGCGGATCTCCCATTCGCGCGTGACCTCTTCGTCGAGCACCTCGACGATATCCTTTTCTTCCAGTGCGCGCACCTGCGCGCTGGTGGCGCGCGCCTCGCGCACGAGATCGGTCATCTGCACGGTGCGGCGGCCCTGTCCGTAGTGCTTCCACAGCGTCGCGACAATGTTCGCCTGCCGCGGCGCGCGCGATTCGACGATCTCCATGAGTTCGGCGATTTTCTCGCGCCGGGTCCAGGGTGGCAGGAGGCGCACGGCGAGCACGGTCTTGGCCCGCACCGCCGGGCGTTCGATCGCGGATTCCACCTGCACGACGCCTTCCATCAGCAGTTCCTTCAACTGCGCGGCGATGCTGCGCGAGCCCGCGGCCGCCAGCAGATCTTCTTCCGTCATGATCTCACCCGTGCGCAGCGCATCGACGATGGCAGCCTTGGTTTTGGAGCGTCCCACGATCCGGCCGATCAGCTCCTCATCCCCCGTACTGAGGGAGACATAGCGCGCCGCGTCCACATCCATTCCCTGCGGCAGCGCGGCTTTCAGCGCTTCCCCCAATCCGCAGACGTAATAGCGGTGCACCCAGTCGCAGAGCTGCATCACGCGCTCCGTGATGACGGGTGCCGGATCCAGCACCTGCTGCACGGCCTTGAGCGCGAAGTCCGGCATCACGTGGTGCACGTGAATGACGAAACCCATCAGCAGGCGTCGGCCGAGCGGCACCATCACACGGACCCCCGGCTGCATCCGCTCCTGCAGACCTTCCGGGACGGCATAGGTCAGCGTGTCCTTCGGCACTCCCGGCACGGCGATATCGGCATACATGCGCTCAGCCATCTTCTAAGTTATCTCCATCGCGCAGAAAAAACCACGAAAACACAAAAACGCGAAAAAGAGCGCGAAAATTTTGTCGATAGGAAATACCCGGTATTTCCTCCCGGCCTTTTCCTTCCAAAAAATCTTTCGCGATTCTTCATTCGCGTTTTTGCGTTTTCGTGGTTTTTTCTTCGACAGATTTTGCCGGGAGGGACGGCAGGCGTTGCCGGTTGCGGGCGATCGGTTCGCACGATGCGGCGAATATGTGCCGGTATCAAGGATTTCGGGTTTGGCACGGTTGTGGTATTTCCCGGGACAGAAACGGCAACAGCCTCCTCTCACCAATTTTCGGAGATCCAAATGAAACGCATTCTTTCTCTCCTCGCTCTCGCGGCGTTCGCGCTGAGCCTCACCGTCATCAATACCGAATCGAGCCTCGCCCAGGGCAAGCCCGCGAACAAGGGATTCGTCGACGCAAATGCCGACGGCATCAACGACAACGCGATGGACGATGACGGCGACGGCATTCCCAACGGCAAGGATCCGGACTGGACCGGCACGCGCCTGAACACCAACGGCCGTGGCTTCGTCGACGCCAACGGCGACGGAATCAACGACAATGCGCCCGATGCTGACGGCGACGGCATTCCCAACGGACAGGATCCCGACTTCCAGCCCGGCACCGGCACGGGTTCACCCGCAGGACGCGCGCTGCGCGGCAGCGGCAAGGGTGGCACGGGCACGGGCGTCTGCACAGGCACGGGGACTCCCGCTCCCGCCGGTTCCCCCGCCCGCTCCGGCGCCCGCCGCGGCAAATAAGAAGAAACCACGAAAACGTAAAAACGCGAAAAAAGAGCGCGAAGATTTTTATCAATAAGAAACGCCCGGTATTTCTGCCGGGCGTTTTTCTTCCTGAAAAATCTTTCGCGATTCTTCATTCGCGTTTTTGCGTTTTCGTGGTTTTTTCTTCCTCGGTGAAGCGGGCGTAGTAGGGTTTCCGGCTGCCCTCGTAGCTGTCGATGCGGACCAGGACACCTTCGAGTTTGCCGTTGACGAGAGGGATGCGGCGGCTGGTCTTCAGGCCGATGGATTTTCGCAGCTCCGGATTGCCCGTGTAAATGAACGCCGTGCTCCCCTTGCAGCGCTGCTTGATGAAATCGCCGAGGTCGGTGTACAGACGCTGCACCTCCTCGTATTCCCCCATGCGTATGCCGTACGGTGGATTGGCGAGGAGCGTACCGTTCTCGAAGCTCGTCACCTTTTGGAAGGCCCGGCGCGTAATCGTCACCGCGTCGGAAAACGGCAGGCGGGAGAGGTTCTCCTTCGCGACCGAAATGGCGGCGGGCGAGATGTCGCTGCCGGAGATCAGTCCTTTCGGGAGCGGACGGATCCGCGCGTCGCATTCCGCTTTCACGGATCTCCATATCTTTTTATCGAAATCCGGCAGGTAGAAAAAGCCGAAGTTCTTCCGCAGCGTCTGCGCGGGGATCCGGCAATAATGCATGAGCGCTTCGCAGAGCAGCGTCCCCGACCCGCACATGCAGTCCCACAGCGGCGTCTCGCCGTCCCAGCCGGTCAGCCGGATGATGGCGGCCGCGAGCGTCTCCTGCATCGGCGCCTCGCCGGCGAGCAGGCGGTAGCCGCGCTTGTGCAGCGATTCACCGGATGTGTCGAGACTGATGACGGCGCGGTCTTCCTCGATATGCAGATTGAGGCGCACGTCGGGATTGACCGTTTCCACCGAGGGACGGACTCCGCGCGATACGTCGCGGAAGTGATCGGCGATGCCGTCCTTCAAACACTGCGCCGCGTAGAGTGAATTGTTGATGCTGCTCTTCGCGACGGATGCGGTGATCGCGAAGGTCTGGTCGACGGAAAAGAACGTTTCCCACGCGACCTTTCTCGCCGTCGATGTGAGCACGTCCGTGTCGCGGCAGCGGAACGAAAGCAGGGGCGCGAGCACGCGCGAGAGCATGCGGGACGCGTAGTTGATCCGGTACAGCGCGGCGTGGTCCGCCTCGAAGTACACGCCGCGGTATGCGGCTTCCACGTTGACCGCGCCGAGTTCCCGCAGCTCCTCCGCGCACAGCGCTTCCATCTTTCCGGGCGCCTGCGCGAAGAAGCGGCGGTCTTTCTGATATTCGTACATGGATGCCCTTTATTCGCGGATACGCTGATGGATTCGTTCTTCCGTGGACGGTCCTCAGAGCCGCCGCCAGTCGAGTTCCTCGTCGGGCTCGTTGTCGAGGATTTCCTCGATGGCCAGCATGACCTCGTCGTCGAGTTTATCCACGACATCCAGCGCCTTCATGTTCTCGACCACCTGTCCGGGACGCGACGCGCCGGTAATGACCGTGCTGACATCCGGATTCATCAGGCACCAGGCGAGAGCGAGCTGGGCGAGCGTACAGCCGAGTTCGTCGGCGATGGTCCCCAGTTTCAGGGTCTTCTGAATTTTCTCTTCCCAGCCTTTTTTCTGCAATCGCCTGCGCAGCCATTCGTATTCCGGCAGGGAAAGCCGGCTGCCGTCGGGGATGCCTTCGCTGTATTTGCCGGTGAGGAGGCCGGAGGCGAGCGGACTCCAGATCGTCGTGCCGAGTCCGATCTCGCTGTACAGCCGCTCGTACTCCTGCTCGACGCGCGCGCGCTTGAACATGTTGTATTCCGGCTGTTCCATCTGCGGCGGCATCAGATGTTCGCGCCTCGCGAAATCGTACGCCTCCCGGATGCGCTCGGCGCTCCACTCGCTCGTCCCCCAGTACAGGGCCTTCCCCTGCTGGATCAACAGGTGCATCGACCACACGACTTCCTCGATCGGCGTGTAGAGGTCCGGACGATGGCAGAACACGAGATCGACATAGTCGGTGCGCAGACGCCGGAGCGCGGCATTCGTTCCCTCGATGATATGCTTGCGCGAAAGGCCGGTGTCGTTCGGACCGTCGCCGCCCCAGAAGATCTTGGTCGACAGTACGAGGTCGCTGCGCTTCCAGCCATTCTGCCCGATGATGTTCCCCATCATGGTCTCCGACACGCCGTTCGCATAGGCCTCGGCATTGTCGAAGAAATTCACGCCCGCGTCATGAGCCTCCTGCATGCATGCCGCGGCGACGCCTTCGTCGATCTGATCGCCGAATGTCACCCACGAACCGAAGGACAGCGCGGAGATGCGCAGACCCGAACTTCCCAGAAAACGATATTCCATTATTTCTCCTCGATTGAATGCAACGATGATTAAATGTAATGCTTTTCCGCTTTCCAGATCTCCTCGACCGCGCGGCGGCTATTTCGGCATCTTTCCGAAGATTTTCGCGATCCAGCGATGGAATGAATGCACGCCCTGCACAGGTTCGATGAACATCAGAAGGCACCTGCCATGGACGACGCCGATGTCGTTGTCGCGGCAGTATTCGACCGCCTCCATCGAATCAGCGCCTTCCTGCAGCCACACGCGCGTGATGCCGGCCGCATGCGCCTCGCGCACGAGGGATTCGCACTGCGCCGGCTTGACGGAGATCACGAGTCCCCCCACCGGTTCGGGTAAAGCGGACAGCGATGGCACGCAGGATACACCGTCGATCTCCTTCGCCTCGGGATGCACCGGATACACGGTGTACCCTTTCTGGCGGAGTTCCTTCAGTACCGAGTTCCCGAATTTCTTTCCGCTGCGCG
>CAZWNO010000001.1:28622-88752 GCA_964635845.1 uncultured Chromatiales bacterium | reverse complement strand
ACGAAGTCGTCCACCGCCGCGCGGGTGGCTTTCACGATTACCATTTTCGTCTTCTCCGATCGGTGGTGACAGATTGCATCACGCTAAGCTACGAATATCGGAGGGAAATGTCAGGTGGGCGAGGGAATTCGGCGGGCAGGAATTGACCCGGACTTCGCCCGGATCAGCGGCCGTATGGAACGTGTATCCCAGCGTCGATGAATGGCGGGAACGTCTCTGGAACAGGCCGGGGAAATGCGGGAGGACCACCTTGCGATACGCACGTTCGAGGGCCACCGGTACGCGCAGGAGAAGGGGATTGTCGAGCGGCCACGTTCGCACGTCCGAATAGGCACGCGCGATGCGCAACAATGATGGAGCAAATGTACGGATTATCGTCCTCTGCGGATGCTGCATCCATCGCCTGTGTTCCGCCACCCGCGACACGACGGAAACATAGTCGCGATCGTAATACGGCGAGATGAACCGCACGTAGTGATTCTGAAGCAGGGCGCCATCCGTTCCATGGTTGGGAAGAACCGAACAGACATTGAACACATCCGCGCAGCAGCCCGGCGAGGCGAAATCCTTCGGGTCCGGCACGAGCCGGGAAAGAACGTCCCTCGCATCCTTCGCACATTGTCCGGGATCCTCTGCGAGCCGCAGCAGTTCCGGCCGCAGGAGGCGCCGGAACACGCGCTCGAGGAACGACGCGCGGCTTCGCGCCGTCGTCGCGTCATTGCGCATGAACCAGCGTCCTTCGATGGACGTATGCACACCGTCCATCTCGAATCGCGCCAGCGCTGCATATTCCGCGAAAGCCCACATGACGTGATAGTTGTTAAAGGCGAGCGCTCCGTTGCTCCCACCGCAGAACGCGTTCGCCCGCCCGTCGAGGGGCAGTGACGCGGGCAGCCATACGGTGGTGTGCGTGCGGCGCATTCCGGCCGCCACCTCCCGTGCGATCCGGAGATCGTGTCCTTCACGCACGGCATGCGTCACCAATGGGGTGTCCGCTCCCTCGGCGGACAGCACCGCCGCGATGGTCCGGCTGTCGAGTCCTCCGGTGAGCGTGCAGAAGAGGTCTCCGCCGGATTTCCGCAACAGCTTGCGCACCGCCGTCCGGAAGCTGTCGACGACGTCGGCATCGATGCCGCGGTATTCCGACGGTTCCACTTCAGGCCTGAAATACTCCTCTTCCGAGACTTCCCAACCGGAGGGGGACCGCCGGGCACGGTAGAGCATCGCTCTGCCCAGCCGGCGGATGCCGGGGTACACCGTCTGTCCGTCAAGGGTGGTGCCGAACGCGAACAGCTGGGCCACCCCCTCTGTGTTCAGGACATCATGATCCTTAATAAAGCACCGACGCAGCGCGTCAAGACTGACGGAGAAGGCGACGGAATCGCGATCCACGAAGACGTATACAGGCAGCGTGCCCCACGGATCGGTCAGCAGGTCGAGTCCATGTTCCCCCACGGCCGCGACGAGGAACTGGCCGTTGGCGGAACGACGGACATCGAGCGTATTTCGCTCGGACAGCAGATGTGGTTCACGCTCGATGTCCCACTCATCGAAGTTCACGCCGTCGAACACGCCGATACGCGCGTTGTCCTGGCTTCGCGAAAACGAAGTGTTTCCTTCCGATTCTCCGGAGACCGTGCATGCAAGCATGCCACTCTCCGCATGATTGCGTTCGGAGCGGAGCCGCTGTCCCGTCTGGGCCAGTGCCCGATGTGATTCGAGAAATCGCTCGATCTCGGAGGCGCGTCCGCTTACTATGCCAAGGATGCCATTCGGAAGCATGGTCGTACTTTCGTCTGGATATCGAAGTGCCCGGATGCGTCGTGCATGTCTTCAGACCGGCTTGAGTCCCGCGTATTTCAGCACGAGGGTTTTTCTTCCGACGGAGTCGAAGAGCACGACGCCGCGCGCCATGTCGCCCGCGCCCGAGACGGAGAGCAGCTTGCCCCGGCCGAAGGTGGCATGGATGACGGTCGCGCCGATCGCGATCTCGCCGTCGACCTGGGAGTAGGATTCGCCGCCCGCGAGCTGGCTGTATTCGGAATGCTTCGGCTTCTTCGCGCCGTGCTCTGGCGCGTGCTGCGCGCGCGCATGGTGCGCACGCGCACCCTGCGGCTTCCCGTTGCCGCCGGTGGAGGCTCCGCTGAATGCGCCGCTGACCGCGGGCCGCCGGCGCGTGCTGTCGCGCTGCACGACCGCGGGATCGATCTCGTCGAGGAAGCGCGAGGCGACCTGCTCGAGCCGCTCGCCCCAGCGAAGACGGGAGCGCGCATGGGTCATGTAGAGCTTCTGCATCGCGCGCGTCATGCCGACATAGCAGAGGCGGCGCTCCTCCTCCACTTCGTCCCGTTCGATCGCCATCGACGAGGGGAACAGCCCTTCCTCCATTCCCACCAGAAAGATGACCGGGAATTCGAGCCCCTTCGCGGCATGCAGCGTCATGAGCGTGACGGCGTTGCGGCTTTCGTCGTAACTGTCCACGTCGGCGACCAGCGATGCCTGTTCGAGAAAGGCTTCGAGCGTGCTCAGCCCGTCATCGGTGACGAAATCGGAGATGGCGGACAGCAATTCCTGCACGTTGTCGATGCGTGTGCGCGCTTCCATCGTGCCTTCGTTCTTGAATGCCGCGACGATGCCGAGTTCGTCGATGAGCGAACCGACGAGTTCACCCGCGGAGATCTCCCGCCGCAGGGATGCGTACTTCTGGATCATCCGCACGAATTCCTCGACGCGTCTGACGGCGGCGCCGGTCATGCCCGGAGCGCGCGCGACGTTGATCGCGGCTTCGAAGAACGAGACGCCCTCATCGGCGGCGAAGCTGCGCATGCGCGCTATCGAGGTCTGTCCGATGCCGCGCGTGGGATAGTTGATCACGCGCAGCGCGGCCTCGTCGTCCTCGGGATTGACGATGAGCCGCAGGTAGGCGAGAATGTCCTTGATTTCCTTGCGGCGGTAGAACTCCACGCCCCCCACGATGGTGTAGGGAATACCGCTGCGCCGCATCGCGTCCTCGACGGCGCGGCTCTGCGCGTTGGTCCGGTAGAGGATGGCGAAATCGTTGAGCTGCAGCTTGCGGCGATGCGCCTCGTCCTGCATGCAGATGACGATCTTGTGCGCTTCCTCGCCTTCGTCCGCGGTTTCGAGCACGGTGATCGGATCGCCCGCGGCATTGTCGGTCCACAGCGTCTTCGGGATCTGCTTCCTGTTGTGCTTGATCACCGAATCCGCTCCGGCGAGAATGCTCTTGGTCGAACGGTAGTTCTGCTCGAGACGGAAGACCCGCGCATCGCCGAAATGCTTCTCGAAGTCGAGGATGTTGCGGATGTCCGCGCCGCGGAATGCGTAGATGCTCTGCGCGTCGTCGCCCACGACGCAGATGTTGCGCTGCGCCTCGGCCAGGCGGCGCACGATCTGGTACTGCGCCTGGTTGGTGTCCTGATACTCGTCGATGAGGATGTAGCGGAACTGCTGCTGGTACTTCGCGAGCACCTCGGGATGCTCGTCGAACAGCCGGATCGGATGCAGGATCAGGTCGTCGAAGTCCATGGCGTTCGATGCGTGGAGACGCTTGACGTACTCGGCGAACACCTCGGACACTTTCCGCTCGAACACGTCGAAGGCCTTGTTCGCGAGGTCGGCCGGACTCATCATCCGGTTCTTCGCGCTGCTGATCGCGTGCCGCACGGCCGTCGGCGAGACCTGCTGGGCGTTGATGTTAAGGTCGCCCATGATGGTCCTGATCACGCCTAGGGAATCCTCGGTGTCGTAGATCGAGAAATTGCGGTGGAAACCGAGCCGCTCCGCATCGCGCCGCATGAGCCGGGCGAAGGTCGAATGAAAGGTCCCCATCCAGATGCGCTGCGCCGCCTCGCCCGGCACCACCGCCTCGATGCGGGCGCGCATCTCGCGCGCCGCCTTGTTGGTGAAGGTGAGCGCGAGGATGTTGTGCGCCGGTACGCCCTGCTGCAGCAGCCAGGCGATGCGGTAGGTGAGCACCCGCGTCTTGCCGCTGCCCGCGCCCGCCACGATCATCACGGGACCGTCGACCGTCTGCACAGCCTCGCGCTGGACGGAATTGAGTTTATTTAAAAACGACATAAATCTCGTTTATTTTTCCGGGCGCATGGTCGGGAATAGGATCACGTCGCGAATCGATTCCGCGCCGGTCAGCAGCATGGTCAGGCGGTCGATGCCGATGCCGAGTCCCGCCGTCGGCGGCATGCCGTATTCCAGCGTCTCGATATAATCCTCGTCGAAGCTCATCGCCTCGTCGTCGCCTCGCGCGCGCAGCGCCGCCTGCTCGAGGAAACGCTCCTTCTGATCGATCGGATCGTTGAGTTCGGAGAACGCGTTGGCAATCTCCTGGCCGTTGATGTACAGTTCGAAACGTTCGACCAGTCCCGACTCCGTGCGGTGCTTCTTCGCGAGCGGCGACAGTTCGAGCGGGTAATCGGTGATGAAGGTCGGCTGGATGAGCTTGTCCTCGACCCGTTCGGAAAATATTTCATCGATGATCCTGCCCGGACCCGCGCTGTCCTCGAGATGCACGCCGAGCCGGCGCGCGGCGGCGCGGAGACCCGCCTCGTCGAGACCGCGCAGCTGTTCGCCCGTTTGCTCCGCGATCGAATCGAACATGCTCAGCCGCCGGAAGGGCGGCGTGAAATCGATCTCCTGTCCGCCCACCGATGCAATCGCGCCCCCGTTGACGGCATGATTGATCGCGGAGAGCATCTCTTCCACCAGCTCCATCATCCAGCGGTAGTCCTTGTACGCGACGTACAGCTCCATCATGGTGAATTCCGGATTGTGGCTGCGGTCCATGCCCTCGTTGCGGAAATCCTTGCTGATCTCGTAGACACCGTGAAAGCCGCCGACGATCAGGCGCTTGAGGTAGAGTTCGTCGGCGATGCGCAGGTACAGCGGGATGTCGAGCGCGTTGTGATGCGTGACGAAGGGACGCGCGGCGGCGCCGCCGTAGAGCGGCTGCAGCACGGGCGTCTCGACTTCGATGTAGCCGCGGTTGTCGAGATACTGCCTCATCGCGCGGATGAGCTGCGAGCGCTTGACGAAAGTCTCCTTCACCGCGGGATTGAGGATGAGATCGAGCGGGCGCTTCCGATAGCGGAGTTCCTTGTCCGTGAACTGATCGAACACGACCTTGTTGCCCAGCTCGTCGGTCTTCTCCTTCGGCACCGGCAGCGGACGCAGCGACTTGGCCAGCAGCGTCAGCGACTGCGCATGCACCGACACCTCGCCCGTGCGCGTGCGGAACACGTAGCCGCTCACGCCGACGATGTCGCCGATGTCGAGCAGCTTGACCGCATCGTAGGTTTCCTCGCCGACATCGTCGCGCTTCACGTAGATCTGGATCTTGCCGGTATGGTCCATGATATGGGCGAAGGTCGCCTTGCCCATGCGCCGGAATGTCATGATGCGTCCCGCGACTGCCACGCTGCGCTGAGGCGCATCGTCTGCGAAGTTCGCGAGTATCTCGTCCGCTTCGGCGCTCACCGGATATTCATACGCGTAGGGCTGCACGCCCCGCTCGAGCAACTCGTCGTACTCCTCGCGCCGGCGGCGCATGAGGTCGTTGAGGTCTTCGGTCTGTCCTTGTTCCATCGAGGAATTTCGTCTGTTCTGTTTCGATTCGGTCGGATCTAAAACATACGGCGGGGAGGGCGGAAATACAACGTGTGCAGGTCTCTCCTCCCCGTTGCCTCTTAATTTGACAATAATCTCGGATTTTCGTACAATCGCGAAAAGCAATATCCCGCCCGGGCCGGAGGAGGACGCGCCTGACCCCCGCGGAAGAAGATTTGATCGAAGGTAATCCGTTCCGAAGATACACGCGACAGCGCTTCAAGCCTGAGGCGCTGCCGGTTCGTATTCTGTTCAACAATAGCGGAGGTTTCGATGAAGAATCCGTTTCACGCGAAGGCGCCCCCGGGAGGTTGGCGCATTCCACTTCATTATCCCGACGGTCTGCTTCGGCGCACGGTGCATGCCGGTCGTGCATTGCATGCCGACCGGCTCGTGCATGCGGACAGCGCGATGGCCGGCAACCATGCGCTGCATTTCCGGCTGTTGATGTTGCCGGTCGGCTTGTGCTTGATGCTGTTCGCGGCGCTGTTCGCTTCACCCTGTGCGAGGGCGCAGGAGGCGTTCGCGAAAACCACCAATCCGGGCTGGCATGTGGAGCTCTGGGACAATGTCATCCGAACCGATATATGGTGGTTCGGCTGGTATTCGACGCCGCTGGGCGACATCAACGGTGACGGCTATGACGATCTCGCCGTGTCGTCCCGCGCGGACACGACATTCATCTTCCTGGGCGGAAATCCCTTCAACCATGAGGAAGCGTTCGTCGTGCGCGGTGGCAGCGCAGGCATCGCCTCCGCGGATTTCAACCGCGACGGAAGAATGGACATCGTTACAGCGATGGAGAACCGATCGCCGGCCGTGTACTTGCCGGACTTTCGTGGTGCTGTACGCATCTACCTGCAGAAGGAAGGACCACAACCCTTTGTGTGGGAGCCCGACCTTCTGATCGAAGGGGCACCGAATGACGAGGTCGGAAGGACCATCAATCAGTTCCGTGGATCGTTGATCACGCTCGATTTCAACGGGGACGGGTGGCCCGACATCCTGACGAAAGCGAACGATCCCCGCGATTCGGTGCGCTGGAAAGGTGTGCTGTATCTCGGGGGACCGGCCATGGATGCGGTGATTGACGCCGAATTCAAAGTACCCATTCCACTTACGATAGGTCACGACTATATAGCTGATGCGCTCGTCGGCGATATCAACGGTGACAGCTATGATGATGTCCTTATCGCCGGAACAGGCCCAGGGGGGCAGCCGGATGGGGAATATTGGGACGTGTTTTTCGGCAATCCCTGGACGATAGTACAAGGGCCGCAGCGCGTGCTCAACCGAACGAATGGTTGGGTGCCTGTACGACACGGATCCGCCATCATGGATGTGGATCCGAATGGGTACGACGATATACTCGGTCAAACCTTCGTCATCGAATACGGCAATGCGCTTCTCTTTCGCGGCATGGGGGCCGTTCTGCCGGATCGCATCGTGCCGAACGATTCGATCAAGAACTACGCACCATACGCGATGGGTGACCGCTTTCCCACTATCGCCTGTCCGGTCGGTGACATGAACGGCGACGGCACGGACGACCTGGTGATGGCGTGGGCCGCGTATTTTTTCCCAGGTGCGCCTTCTTATTATTTCTACCCGGGTGGACCACTCTTTCGTGAGCCCGTCGGCTATTTCGGCACGACGCCGGAGGGCGACCAAGTGGATATTGGCGTTTACCCCGCCGGTGATCTCAACGGTGACGGCTACGACGATATCATCACGCTTGGGAAGGGTTTCCACTCATACAGCAACTGCCGATTCCAGATCTGGCTGGGAGCGCGGCAATTGAGCACGGCTGTGGAATCGGCACCCAACCCGGTCACGATGAAACTTACCCTGACTCCCAATCCGCTCCCTGCCGGGCGCAGCGGCGTTCATGTTATCGCCGAAGGGGCACGGCCGGGAACCGCCGATATCGTCATCGCCGACATACTCGGCCGCGTGCACTTGACGCGTACTTGTGACCTCGTGGGCGAGACGCCCGCACTGACACTCACCCTGCCTGCACTTCCAGCGGGCGTCTACCTGTTCTCGCTACGCCAGGGCAACACGCTCGCGCAGCAAAAACTAATGCTTTTCTGATTGCACTTCACAGAGGAGTATAAGATATGAAACGCACATTACTCACGTTGTTGCTGCTCATGCTTGCGGCCGACGTGTTCGCCCAAAATCCCCCCCCCCCGTTCGTCATAGGCTTCCACGGCTTCGGCCCTGAATGGAATCCAAACGTCTTCAGACAACATTACGTCCGGGGATACCTCTCCAACCCCGTTACCGATTTCGAACGCTACAACTTCGTCGGCGACACCATCTTCGCGCGGACACGCGAACTCGGCGCCACGCTGATCAGCTATCCCATCAATGCCGGTTTCGTGATACCCACACCTAACGTCACCCATCAGCTCAGTGATGTGGCGCATCCTCCAGCGCATGCCCAGCCGCTGGACATGGCAGTGCTCGACATGGACATCGACACCTACCTGAAGGGGGAACGCATCATGTTCCATCCGGAAGTCGAAGCCAATCCGTCCGCCGGACTCAATGCGGATTTTGAACAGAGGGGCGATTACGGGCTCGTGCGCGACATGGAATTCAACCAGATCCCATATCCCAATCTGAATCTTTCCGTTCCCTTGACCGATCCAGATGCATATTACAACGCCATCCGCATGGCGCCGGGGAAAGGTGTGATCACCGGCGTCGATTCGCTACGGAAGGAAGACCTCTCGCTGTTCCGCGACTGGTGGCCGACCGATGTCGACGTATCGAGGAACCTGCACGACATGTGCAGCGCCTCGGGACTCTATCTCGTCTCGGTGACCGTGAAAGCCGACGATCCCTATGCATTGACCGAATCGGACAATCCCCTCATGTATGTCAAGATCATGACCGTGGATTCGATCAATCGGAACGAACCGGACAGCATCGTCTTCATTCTCAGGGAGCGTCATTTCTTCGATGCGAACCATGATCCCATCCAGGATCCCATCGAGGTCCTGCTCGGCGCAATCGAACTCCGGCGAACCGGGTTTAATACGGCCGTGACCTTCGCCGTGGAACGTCCGCTTGGTGGGCCGTTTCCCAATCCCTGGCTCGACACAACCCTGATCCGCTACGAGCGCATACTAGATGGTGACGACCGGGCATTCAGCGACAGCATCAGCGAACGCTACCGCGGCTTCGACCTGCGCATCCATTACGGATCGGGCTCCAACACCTTCCTGCTCGACGCGGTCTGTCTGAGCTCACCGCGCGTCTTTGGCATGCTCCATGCAGACCATGAGACGTTCAATACCACGTTTCCCGCGTACGCTTCGGTACGGAACAACTTCATCAATCACACCGATCACCTGCTGCGCGACGACGGCGCGAGTGTACTTCCTGGCATGCGCTTTCTCTACGGTCCCGAGCAGGGACGGCATTCCTCCAACTGGCCGGTGTCCACGCTCGCGCAGGTCCTGCTCGATTCGATCAGCGGCGGCGCGGTCTCGCTGTTTTGTGCCTCCGGCTACAGCGAACCGACCGATGTCTCGGGCGCATTCAACCGCCGGTTCGTCTCCGGCTTCTATGCCTACCCCGTGACGATGTCCTACGCCGCGCACGGCCGTCGTCCGGTGTACCCGGGCATCGATGTCATCGAGTATTACGACTCCTTGAACCAGTACGCGATACGCGGCTTCGTGGACATGGCCCGCATCTACCGCAAGCATGCGCAACAGCGGCAGCGGTACAGCACCATCAAACCGTGGATTCCCTTCGTGCAGAACCACACGAATCTCTACCGCGCCGATTCCGGCGCGGCGTGGAATGACGGTGACTGGCTGCGCGAGCCCACCGCGGCGGAACTCCGTCATCAGTGCAACATCGCCCTGGCCAACGATGCCGACGGTGTGATGATCTATGCCCTCGTCTCCGCCCCGAGCCAGCACTCGATCAATCCATGGTGGCCCGAGACAAGGCAGCAATGGGTAGACGATTCATTGCTCCACCCGCAGACCGGGGGAGACATCGACATGAACGCCGGCACGATGGGCTACCTAGACAGCAGCCTTGTACGACGCCGCTGTGACTGGAACGGCGAGAGCAAATGGGACTCGACCGCGACATACATCAACAACTTCCTCCGGCCGGTGGCCGACATCATCCAGGAGGACCTGCTCTGGAAGGATTTGAAAATCTGGAGCATTCGCGGCTATCCGGACGCGGGGGAAAACGACCTGGTAAACGAGGTTTTGAGCATTCGGCAGGACGGGACGGATTCATTCGACCCGGAGGATTCGACCTTCGTGATCGTCAGCGAGTTCGAAGACACTCTCACCAGCATTCCCTATCTCTTTGTCCTCAACGGCCGCACGCACCCGACCGAGGGACACCGGCACATCACGGTCAAACTTGAACCATCCGATGCCGAACTTACCCAATGGATGGTGACAAATGTCGTGACAGGCGACATCTGGATCGTCCAGCCCACATCCAATCCCTACAATTACTCAACCTACTCAACCGCGAACGGCTTTACCGATTATCTGGCACCGGGGGAGGCGGGGCTCTACCGGCTCGAGCTCGTCGAAACGCCGCGTGAACATATTCCGGAGATTCTCCCCGGGAATATCTACGTCACACCGGGGGCGAATGTCAGCTTCACCACTATCAACAATCACCTTTTCGCCCCCGGGAAGGGAATCTCCGTCGAGGGCTACTTCATCGCATGGGGCTCGACCTTCGGTCCTTCGAACGAGACATGGATGGGGATCCAGGCGCGGAACGACGGCACGGTTTATCTCACGGATTGCCAGGTTGATGCCTCCTCCGTCGTGGCTGGATCAGGCGGTCTCGTCAGTATCGAAGCTACGCGGATAGACAACGCCCATTACGCGCTGTGCAATCTCGGCGGTACTCTTATCTCGAACGGAACGACCGCCGTGAATTGCATCTATGGATATGCCTGGCTGGATGGATACAGTTCGTCGTTCAATGAGGACGTGGCTTCCGCGTCTTATTCCTCTCCTGTCTGGAGTACGGGGATTGACATGCACGGAACCGGCAGCGCCTACATGGATGGCAGCACCCTGACGGATTTCGGCCTGGGAATTGTCGCGCGTGCGGGCCTGGTCTCCACGCAAACCAGTCCCGCGCGAAACAAGGTCGATGCGGTCTCGACCGTGCTCGCGACGGATTCGCTGGGCTTCATCGATTTCGGATGTACCAAGACAGACATCGGATCAGGAAACTGCTTCATCCTGCAGGATTACCCGAATGGGTACCATGCATGGGGCGGCGGTCCGCAAGGCATCACCGCCGTCGGCAGCTATTGGGAACCGACGCCACTGAACCGCTATGGCTCGGTGAATGCCGACAGCACGCTGGATACATGCGACGTGCCGTTCACTGGCGGCACTGGCGGGGGAGCGCTGACCAAGAGCATGTCCCCGCCCCCGGGCAATACGTTCAGGAACCTCCTCGCGCAGGCCATCGGCGACAGCAATTTCGCGAACGCACGGCAATTGATCGCTCAGCGGGTGAGCGGACAGAATCGCGCGACTCTGGATCTTGCGACGGTGTACACATTGCAGCGCGCGGTCTCTCACTACCCGGATCTCGAGCAACTGCGGGACACGCTCGTCCTCGCTTTCCTTCTGCACCCGGATATCCGGTTCAAGCTCGTCGCCGCCGATCTCCTCGCGGAGATCTCGAAGTTCGATGACGCGCTCGACATCATCGAGACCTACAGCTTCGAAGGCGCGCCGTATCTGAAGAGGGAACAGCTGATTCGCAGCGCCTTGTACCGTCCGTTCGTATATCATGGCGGTTATGCGGATGGGTTACGCGCACTGGACACCCTGGCATCGATTGTCGGAAATGATTCGACCTGGCTTCCGCTCTTTGCGTTGTACCCCCGATTGTACAGCGGTTTGACCCCGGTGATGCCGGGCAGGTCCATCCCGAAGACGGGTGAACGATCAAGTATCATGGAGCGCGTGCTGCCGGACGGCATCGAGATCTGGCCCAACTACCCGAATCCCTTCACCGATGTCACCTCCTTCACCTTCAAGCTCGGCGAGGCGTCGCACGTGCGTCTGGCCATCTACGATGCGATGGGCAGGGAAGTGGCGGTGGTCACGGACGCGGATTACGACCGAGGTGTGCATTCGGCGGTGCTGCGCGCGGGCGCGCTGCCGAGCGGACTGTATTTCTCCCGCCTCACCACGGATAAAGGAGTAACACAGCGGAAGATGATGTTGATGCGTTGAACGCGTCATTATGGTATTGTGCGACGGCCTGATCACTCCAGTGTTTCGGGCCGCTCCATTTTCGGCAATAGCTGTTTCATGGCATGCGGCCGATCCGGTGGGCGTGGTGGACCGAAGACAGCGTCGACCGCCTCTTGCATTTTTCCGCGCCCGTCCGTATTTTTAGAATCTGAAATAGACGCGCCCGTAGCTTAATTGGATAGAGCACCTGACTACGGATCAGGAGGTTCGGGGTTCGAATCCCTGCGGGCGCGCGGCTGTCAAATCCCTCAGACCCGAGGGATTTGCTTTTTCCGAGGAATTCCGGCAGCACGAACAGATCGATGAGGAACACGATGCAGGCGATATCACGTACGGATTATGAAGGACTCACGTTGTTCCGGCGCGGCAAGGTCCGCGACGTGTACGATCTGGGCGACGCGCTGCTGATCGTGGCCACCGACCGCCTCTCGGCCTTCGACGTCGTACTTCCCGATCCCATCCCGATGAAAGGCACCGTCCTCACGATGATCTCGAAATTCTGGTTCGAGCGCACGGGACGGATCGTCCGCAACCATATGATCGCGACGAACGTGGATGAGTATCCTGCAGCGTGTGCGCCGTATGCGGCGGAACTGCAGGGACGCAGCATGCTCGTCCGGAAGACCCGGCCGCTCGCGATCGAGTGCGTGGTCCGTGGCTACCTCACCGGTTCGGGATTGAAGGAATACCGTCGTACGCAGTCCGTCTGCGGGATCGCGCTGCCCGAGGGACTCGTCGACGGTTCCATGCTGCCGGAACCGCTGTTCACTCCCTCCACGAAGGCGGAGGAGGGACATGACGAGAACATCGATTTCGACGCCGCGGCCGGCATCGTCGGACCCGAAGCCGCCGCGAAGGCGCGCGACCTGAGCATCGCTTTGTACAGCTTCGCCCGCGACTACGCGCGGGAGCGGGGCATCATCATCGCGGATACGAAATTCGAATTCGGGACGGATGAAGACGGCGAGCTGATCCTCATCGACGAGGCGCTCACGCCGGATTCCTCGCGCTTCTGGCCGATGGAAGGCTACGAGCCCGGACACGCCCAGCCCAGCTTCGACAAGCAGTACGTCCGGGATTATCTCGAATCGGTGCAGTGGAACAAGACGCCTCCGGCGCCGTCGCTGCCCGCCGAGGTCATCGTCCGCACGACGGAAAAATACCTCGAGTCGTACCGGCTCATCACCGGTGAGGAGCTCCCGCATTGATGCAGAAACGGTATCAACGCAAAACGCCGCGGGAGGGAGCGCCCGGGACCGAAGGTCCCGAGGATTCGCATCCGTCGCAAGCTCTCGATCGTTTTTCGGAGAGCAACGAACACACACGCCCGGGAGAATCCGGACACGATGCGGAGAGCAGCGGACACGCGCGCCCGGGAGAATCCGGACACGGTGCTGAACGCAACGAACACACACGCCCGGAAGCGACGGACGATGATGCGCAGCGCCAGGATCAGGGACCCGCACGGCTGCCTTTCAACGACTTCAAGCATCCGCCGACGCGTCCCGAAATCGACCAGCTGCTGGGCATCCTGCCGGCGGCTGAACTCAAGCGCTTCGAGCATCGGCTCGAACTGATGGAACCGCGCATCAACTGGGCACTGCAGTGGTACGAGAACGAGACCGGCTGGGGCTATCGCGCATCCTACCGCGCCCGCGTGCTGTGCGTGCTGCATTTCTATCGCGGATTTTTCACGGTCACGCTTTCCATCCCGATCGACGACGAGAAGCGGTACCGCTCGCTCAGGGAGCTCACCCCCGGACTCCGCAAGGCCTTCGAACATTTCACGCTCTCCACGAAAATGAAGTGGGTCACCTTTCACGTTCGCACGCGGGCGGAAGTGGATGCGCTTCTTGCCTTGCTCCTGCTGAAGTTCGAGGATCTGAAGCGGAAGACTTCGAGGGACTGACCGGCGTATCCGCCGCAGGCAGCGGGGATCGCCCGGCGACCGGATCGTTTTTCCCATTTCACCTTACGGACAATCTCCCGAGTTTGCGAAAATGACGGTTCAGGGAAACCGTCATTCACGAATTCACAGGGAGAAATCATGTCCACACTGCAGCGGCGGTTCTTCCGCCACGACGGGGATGCGGGGGATATCCGCGAACTCCATTCTTTCCTCACCTGCCGGCTGATCCACTCGATACCTTTTTCCGCGCGGGAAGGTCTCATGACCTATCGCAGCGGCTGCGAGCAGCGCTTCGGGATGGCGGATGCACCGCATCCGGGGCCGGATATCGGCGGCATCACCGGGCCGTACGCCAGTCCGAAGCTCGGGGATCTCGCCGCGCGATTCGCCAGGCCCGATGTCGCGGCGTTCGAGCATGGATTCGAGGCCGAGCTGTTCGCGTTCTGGGACACCGTGCTGGGATCGTCGCCCGGTCCCGGCTGGCTGCGCCACCCGCGCATCGCCGACGCCGCGCAGCAGGCCCTGCACGCGATCGACGGTGTGCTCTGCTCCATCGACGCCTTCGTCATCCTTCCCACGCATGTGCACGTCACGTTCTCACAGCGTTTCGGCCTGCGCGAGGGTCCCACTCCCGCGCATGTGTCCGCCGCGTTCAAGGCGCCCGTGCAGCATCAGGCGAACCGCTTCCTCGGCCGCCCGGGAATGATCTGGGAGGAGGAGGATCATCACCGCTACCTCGCGAGTCCTTCCGACGTCCGCCGCGCCGTCAGCTTCATCCGCGAGGATCCCGTCCGCAGCGGTCTTGTGGAGAAGCCGGAGGAGTGGGAGTGGCTCTATGTCCGGGGAGGATAGCGCCCGCTACAACAACACGTTCACGAAGAACACTGCGGCGAGGAAGGCGATGAAATCGGCGAGGAGTCCGGTGGGAAGCGCGTGCCGCGTGTTGCGTATGCCGACGGCGCCGAAGTAGACGGCGATGACGTAGAAGGTGGTCTCCGTGCTGCCGTACATGGTGGAAACGAGGATGCCGATGTAGGAATCGGTGCCGTAGGCCTGCATGGTCTCGGTCATGATGCCGATCGATCCGCTGCCGGAGAGCGGGCGCATGATCGCCATCGGCAGCGCCTCGGCGGGAATGCCGATCAGATCGGTGACGGGACGCACGATCGCGATGAACACGTCCATCGCGCCGCTGGCGCGGAATATCGCGATCGAGACGAGCATCAGCACGAGATAGGGGATGATGCGCACGGCGATGTTGAAGCCTTCCTTCGCGCCCTCGACGGCGACCTCGTAGACCTTGACCTTTCGGAACGCGCCGTAGGAGAGGAAGAACAGCATCAGCGCTGGAATGGCGACGGCGGAGAGAATCGAAACCACGCTGCGGAACACGTCCATCATTCTGCCTCCGATCTGTCCCAGCGGAACATCCGGACTCTCGCCAGCAGCTTCGAGATCGTGACCGCGAAGATCGTGGCGGTGAGCGATGCGAGGAACGACGTGCCGATGATGATTGCGGGATCGGACGAGCCCGCGGCCGCGCGCACGGCGATCGCGGTGGCGGGAATCAGCGTGATACAGGAGGTGTTCAGCGCGAGGAAGGTCACCATGGAATTGGTCGCCACGCCTTTCTTCGTGTTCAGCTCGTCAAGCTCTTCCATCGCCTTCAGGCCGAATGGCGTGGCGGCGTTTCCGAGTCCGAGCACGTTCGCCGAGATGTTCATGAGCATCGAGCCAAGTGCGGGATGATCGGCGGGGATGTCGGGAAACAAGCGCACGGTGATCGGACGCACGAGATGCGCAAGCTTCGTGATCAGCCCCGCTTTCTCCGCCACCTTCATCACGCCCAGCCACAGCGCCATGATGCCGATCAGGCCGATGGCGATCTGCACGGCCAGGCCGGCGACGTCGAACGCCGCGTTCGTCACTTTCTTCAGGTACACGAGGGAAACCGGCTCGATCGTCGCCCGCCATCCGCCACCCCGCTGCCGCAGGCGGGCAGTGAGCCTCGCTTCATCGCCGAGCGCCGCGGCCATCACCTTGAGGCGCTCGGGCGCGTCGCCGCTGACGTCGATCGATGCGACCGCGACCGACTTCCCCGAGAAGGTCACGCGCGCGGGAATCTGGACATCGACCGATCCCTCGAGTCCGGGAAAATGCGCGGAGAGCTGTCCGCCCGTGATCAGGAGACTTGTCTCCACGGCGCCGCCGGCACGGCCTTCACTGCCGGTACCGCCGCTCACGACCGTTTCCGCCGCATCGATCCGCACCTCCCAGGGAATGCCGTTGCCGTAGCTGTTCTGCGTGACGTCGTAAATGTCACGCCCGGCGGCGGTGAGAATGCCGATCACGATCAGCGCGAGCCAGATATGATTGAGCATAGGGGACGCGGGTGTGAGTGGTGAGAAAATCGACGCGCGCGCCGGGATATCAACGCATCACTTCGGTGCGCACACCCTTGACGATGAACTGGTCGGAATCGAGGACGCGTACTTCGTCTTCGTCGACGCTGACGCCGACGAAGCGGCATTTGCCGACGTTGTCGGTCATGCCGGTCAGCGCATGGTTGAGCTGGACGAGCACGTAGGGCGCGGGATTCCCCTGCCTGTCCTCCACGTTGACCTCGACCATTTTCGCGCCGGAACTGCTGTAGTCTTCCGACGCCAGGATCGAGGCGTACACCGCCCAGGCGATGTTCCACGAGAACAGCGGCGCCACCTGCTGCGCGTAGGTCCGCGCCGAGGGCACGGGCATCGCGACGCTGATCTGCTGGTTGCTCTTCAGTTCGTGGCGCCACGGCACGCGCAGCACGAAGCGGTTGAGTGTGACGCCAGTGAACTGCGGCACGATGCGCTGCATGCGCACGCCGAAATTCCGGCTGCTGTTGAGGTTGTTCGCGTAGAGCGTGATGTCACGGCTGTCCGCGTCGGTCTCGAACTGGAACACCGGCACGTTTTTGTTCGCGGAGAGGGCTTCCTTCAGCGACGGCGCGTCCGCGCCTTCCGTCACGATGACGCGCGCGCCGCTCGCGGCGAGCAGCTGCTCGAGATGACGCAGGGCGAGCATGTCGACGCGTTCGGCCGGGGCTTTCCCCTCGCCGGGAATATCGAGGATGAAAGTCTTTCCCAGCAGCACGCCGCGGGCGACCGGCGAGAGCAGGACGGGATCCTGGATGGGCAGGCCTTTGAGGGTTTCGCTGCGGCCGAAATACCCGGGAGCGGTGATGACCACCGGCAATCCGTCGGTGTCCTTTCCGGCGATGATGTACTCGCCCCGCTCGTTCGTGGATATCGCTGCTCCGCCCGGCAGCGTCACCGCCGCGCCGGCCACCGCCTTGCCGTCCGTGCTCATCACGATTCCCCGCGAGTATTTCGCATCGGGAGACACCGTGATGATGCCCTCGGTTTTCACCGGACCGTTCGCCGCCTCGAAGGTGACGCGGTCGTGACGGCCGGGATACAGGTTCACCTGCGCGAAGCCGTTCCGCAGCACGAGCATGGTGTCGAGTCCGTTCGAGCTGCGGAAGCGGATCGGGAGGCCGTCCGGCACAGAGACGCCCGTGCTGTCGAGCGCGACGATGGTCACGATGCTGAACACGCTGCGGTCGGGCGGAATGATCGCGGGATCGGCGGTGGAACGCAGCAGTACCGGTGGCCGGCCGACGGCGAAATACATCTCGAACGGCGCTGAGGAATTCCCGTTGCTGTTGCGGACCTGCGCGGTGAGGTGGTGGTATCCCTGCGAGAGTTCGCCCGAGGCGCTGACGGCGATGATCCCGGTCTTGCGGTTGAAGGTGAAACCCTGCTCCCCGCCGTCGATGAATACGCGGATGCTCTCGTCGAGAATGTCCGCCCGGTCGCTGACGTGGATCTCCAGCTTCGGACTGGCTTCACGGAACACCAGCGGCGAACTGTACTTGAGATGCGGTATGCCCGCCATGAAATACTTGCCGATGCCGAGGAAGATGCCCCAGGCCTGGATTTCGTTGAATTCGGGTAATCGGAGCCGCTGCTCCTCATATTCGCTGGTGAAGAACCCGCATTCCACCAGCGTCGCCGTCATCGTGGTATTGCGGAGGACGGAAAATCCCTTGCCCGGGTAGATCAGTTCGTCCGACATCGTGCCGTCGAAAGAGGCCAGCGGACCGGGATTCCCCATCGCATAGGACAGGTCGCGCTGGATGAAGCGCGCGAGGTCCTGGCTCGACGGCGCGTAGCCGGGGAGTCCCGGACGCGAGTGGTAGAACGTCGCCGTGTAATTGGTGTAGGGATTTCCCGCGGCGTTGTGATGGATCGAGACGAAGATCTGCGCGTCGTTGGCGTTCGCCTGCTGTGCCCGCGCCTCGAGCGGCACGGTTTTGTCCTCCTCGCGCGAGAGCATCACGTTGGCGCCCGCTTTCTTGAGAAAATCGCGCAGGAACATGGCAACCCGGAGATTGACGTCGGCCTCGACGACATCCTCGTCGGGACCTATGCCATCCCGATCTTCGCCCCCGTGTCCGGGATCGATGAAGATGGTGACATCCTTCAGCGCCTCGCGATAGGAAGCGATGGTGGAATCGCGCCGGAATGCGTCCTTCCAATCGGGCGGCCGGACGTAGTACACGGTCGGTCCGCAGGCCTGAAGGAGCAGGGCCAGCAGTCCTGCCGCCATCAGCGACGGAGAGAAACGGCGTGATTTCACTGAATTCCGCATAATTCTGAAATATACCCAGCTTTCCGCTGTCGGACAAGGTGAACAATTGCGGGTTTTTCCTATCTTTCCTCCATGCTGAAACCCGGGAATTTCTACGACACTCTCGCCGACCGCTACGACGCCATGACGCAGTTCTCCGCGCGTCTCGATGCGCAGCGGCGCGTCCTGTCGGATCTTCTGCAGCGTTATCCCGCCCGTCGCGCCGTCGACATGGGCTGCGGTACCGGCGTGCACGCCATCGCGCTGGCACAGCTGGGAGTGGATGTGACGGGGGTGGACGTCTCGGAAGGAATGCTCGGGAAGGCGCGCATGCACGCAGCGGAGATCGGCGTGACGGTGGAATTCCTGCACGGAGATTTCCTTGCCGGGATACCGCGTCCCCCCGCGGATCTCATTCTGTGTCTCGGCAACTCCCTGCCGCATCTCGAATCGCGCGACGCGCTTGCGGAAGCGCTCGGGCACTGGCGTGCGCTCTGCGCGGAGGGGAGACATGTCGTCATCCAGCTGCTCAATTACCGCAGGGTGCTCGCGCGGCGCGAGCGCATCGTCAACATCAGACGCGACGGACCCGAGACCATCGTGCGCTTCTACGATTTCCTCGCCGACGCCCTGCAATTCAATATCCTCAGCATCCGCGACACGGAGAACGGAAGCACGCACGACCTGCACTCCACCCGGCTCATGCCTTTTCTCGACACCGACATCACCACCGCAGCCGCAGAAGCGGGCTTCCATTCAGTCGAGAAATTCGGTTCCCTCCGCCTCGAACCCTTCACGGACGAAAGCACCGACCTCGTCGCCATTCTTGAATAAGATTTCCGATTTCCGATTGCTGATTGCTGATTGCTGATTGCGGATTGCTGATTGCTGATTGCGGATGGCAGATTGCTGATGGTCTGCCACGGCGGGTCAGCGACCTACGGCCAACTGCCAATAGCCAATAGCCAACTGCCAACTGCCTACATCCCGTCTTCCGTTGCCCGCAACCGCCTCCCCACGCCCTTCATCCTTTCCCAGAGCGCGCCGAGAAGCTCGCCCGCGCCCGTGAGGCGGAAGTCGGCCTGATCGATCGTGTAGCGATCCGGACCCTCCGATGCCGCGGTTTCGACGAAGCGGAAGCTGAAGATGTACTCGAGATTCAGCGGATTATCGAGTCCGAAATTTCGGGACGGGTCCACGGTGTCGAACTCCCCGAAACGCAGATCGTGAAAATGCACTCCCTGTTCGTCCTCCTCGACGCTGTACCAGCCGTCGGAAAACCACTTCAGCGTCTCGAGCGCGCGCTGACCTTCGAGGGGAGCGAGCAGCTGCTCGTTACGCGGGACGTACCAGAACGCCACCTCGTGATGCCTGTCGAACAGCGAGCGGTATCCGATATAGTATCCGTCGGAAGTCTCGGCCACGCAGCGCCAGAGGACGGTATTGAACGCGGTGGGCGTGGTCATGACGCGCTGGACGGGGATGTGCTGGCGCTCGATTTCGCGCTCGAAAGCCGTCAGCGTGCTGAACTTGAACAGCAGCGCCACGATGACGTAGGCGCTCGACAGGATGATCCCGATGGCGTTGCGAAAGAGCCTGGCGCGGACCTCGCCGGGCAGGAGCGAAAGGAGCAGGAAGAACAGCAGAGGAAGCGTGTACAGCGGATCGATGATGAAGAGCGTATTGAACGAAACCTGATGATCGGAAAACGGCGCGAAGACCTGCGTCCCGTAGGTGGTGAACAGGTCGATCAGGATATGCGTCCCGAGCGCGAGGAACACGAACAGCGCCGACTTTTCGAAGGTGATCCGGCCCCGATGCACGCGCGCGATCAGCCAGCCGAGCAGCGGCGCGAGTACGACGACGAGCAGGAGGCCGTGCGAGATGCCCCGATGCCAGGTCAGCTGGGTCACGGGATCGAGCAGCGGATTGAACAGCACATCGAGATCGGGAAGGGCGCCGCCGAGCATGCCCCAGAGTATCGCCTTGTTGCCGAGATCGCGGTGCATCGCGGCCTGACCGACCGCCGCGCCGAGCGTGACCTGGGTGACGAAATCCATCTACCGCCCGCCGCGCGAAAGGTAGTTGTGCACGACATAGGCGAACACGCCGAACGCCCGCACCGCCTGTGACTGCGGATGCACAGTGCCGACTTCATCCACGCCGTACCCGTCCTCTCCCCCGTTCGGATTCCAGCCGTTGCGGATGCCGTGGTCGGATGTGCGGTGCAGCGTGACCTTCGCCTGACCGTAGTGGTTGGTCCAGACATGCTCGAGCATGCGCTCGATCTTCGTGGGAATGTCCGGCAGTGCTTCGGGAGCGATCATGTACGCGTCGAGCGCGAAATGCACGAAGGCGCCGTTGCCGTCCATCCGAAGCTGATAGAAATCCTTCGCGTCGACCCAGCCGGTAGCGGGATCCATGATCCGTTTCGCGGTGGCGACCACGATGTCGCGGTATTTCGGATCCTTCGTTGCGCGGTACATGGCGGCGCCGATGCTGCAGTAGGACATGCCTTCCCATGGAAGCTGCTTGCCGAAGGCGGCGGGACCACGCGCACCCTCCCACCTGCCGCTGCCCTTGTACAGGATCTTCTCGATGCCCGGCGATTTTCCGTCGCCGTTCCAGACCTTCAGCGCATCCTCGAGATATTCCTTCTTCCCTGTCGCCATGTAGAGACGGCAGGCGACGTTCACCATCTGGTTCATGTTGCTGTTGGTGAAAATCTGATCCCGCACATCCGATTTCGGCGGCCAGTTGTACCAGCTCCAGTAGCCCTCGTGATTCGACAGGCGGCCCTGCATCCGCGCTTCGACGTAGCGCAGCTCGGCGCTTTCGACCAGTTCCTTCCTCGTTCTGCCGGTGAACTCCCACCAGTACAGTTCCGCGAGGGCGGCCCAGGCGCGGTCGTCGACCCAGGTGCCGTTGAAGAGATCCTTCATCGGGTGCTTGATGGTGTGAAAGCGGAGCAGACTGCTGTCACGGGTGACGGCGAACAGGTGGGCGTCGCCGATGGCGCCGTTCGCTCCCTCCCAGCCGGCCGTGTAGACATTGTGGAAAAGCCCGTCGATCAGGTACGCCCGTTTCAGCCATTTCTCCTCGGGCTCGAAGCCGCGCTCGCCATCGCCGTTGCGCGCGTCCGCCCTGCCGTCGCCCGTCAGCCATGCGAAGCCGCCGACGGCGTACAGCACGGCCAGGACGAAGAGCGCTCCGCCGATGACGAGGACGATCGTGTTGTGACGGCTGGTTCTGTTGCCGGATGATGGCGCGGAGTTGCGTTGCTTTGTCATGCGCGTGATGTGCTGAATTCGCGAGATGGGTTAAATATCAGGAATATTCGCGACATTTGCCTATTTTTAACGACCATATTTTCCATCACCCCCACGCCGTACCCATGATCCGATGCAATGCGGCCATGCTGATTGTTCTCCTGATGTCGATGCTGACGCCCCGCGTTGCGGCACAGGACGAGATCGGCTTCAAGCAGACCGGCATCGCCTCGTATTATGGCCACAAGTTTCATGGAAAGAAAACCTCCAGCGGCGAGGTCTTCAACATGTGGGCTATGACCGCGGCCCACAAGTCCATTCCGCTCAATGCGAAGGTCCGCGTGACGAATCTTCTGAACGGGAAAAGTGTCGTCGTGCGCATCAACGATCACGGACCGCACGCGCGCGGACGCATTATCGATCTCTCCCGCGCCGCGGCCGCACAGATCGGAATGATCGAAAAAGGCACGGCGAGAGTCAATGTGGAAGTTATTGACCTTGACGATCGTCCCGACAGCGAGAAGGACCGCGGCAATACCGAGTTCTTCGCAGTCGATATTCAACGCGCGGATCTCTCCGGTTTCGGGGTGCAGATCGCCTCGTTCGAACAGATGGAAAATCTCATCCATCAGCTCGACAGGCTCCGCACCGCCGGAATCGAGAATGCCTACGTACAGATGGCGACCGTCGGGGGCAAGCTCGTGCATCGCATCGTCGTGGGAGATTATGAAACCGAGGAGGAGGCGAACTGGAAATTGAAGACTCTCCGGGAACAGGGATTCAACGGATTCGTGTTAAGAATTCCGTAATGGCCGCCCCGGATCCCGGCCAGCGCGGCGACAGAGACAAATCAACACGTAAAATCGACACCGGTTTCAATCATGCAGAGACGCAGCACCGCTCCGATCATATTCGCCCTCCTCACGCTCCTCCCGTCCATCCCTTCCGCCGCGCAGGCGCTTCTGTGGAAGATCGAGGGAAAGGACCTTACGGCTCCGTCGTACCTGTACGGTACCATTCATGCGATCTGTCCTGAAGAAATGCGCTTCACCGAGGCCATGACCGATGCGATCGGCAACACGGCGCAGGTCGCGCTCGAACTCGATCTCGACGATCCACGGCTCATCGTTGAAATGGGTCACCATTCGTTCCTGCCGCGCGACAGCACATTGAACGACCTGTTCAGCGCGGAAGACTTCGCCTTCCTCGAGAGCTGGTTCCGCGATTCCGTCGGCATGTCCCTTCAGCCGATGAACAACATGCGGCCGCTGTTCCTGTTCGGACTGCTCATCGGAAAGACGCTGCAATGTACGCCGAAGTCCTACGAAGAACTGTTCATGGCCATGGCGCGGAGACAGGGCAAAGAAGTCATCGGCATCGAGACGCCGCAGGAGCAGCTGGCGGCGTTCAGCGTCATTCCGCTGAAGGAGCAGGCTTCGATGGTCATCGCGATGCTCAGGAATATGGACAGCACGCGCGCGGCATTCCGCACGCTGTCGCAGCTCTATCAAAAACAGGATCTGGACGGTCTGTATCGCTTCATGCTCGATTCGGACATCGAGTACGGGCGCTACGATTCCGCCCTGCTCACGAAGCGTAACGAAGCGTGGATACCGCGCATCCTCGAGATCGCCGCGGTGAAACCCACGTTCTTTGCCGTCGGTGCCGGCCATTTCGGCGGGAAAAAAGGCATCCTCTCCCTGCTGAAGAAACAGGGATACCGCATTTCGCCTGTCCGATGAGAATTCCGATGGAACTGCCTTGATCGAGTGGCGAATTTTCCCCACTTTCTGATTTGATACCTTTGCCATACTGATCACGGATTTTCACACACACTGAGGATCATCCATGAAGCGGGTTGTATTCATCGCGCTCGCGGTTGGCGTACTCTTCTCCGCACAGGAGCTGAACGCCCAGGCGAGAAAGATCATTCTCTTCGAGCATTTCACGAACGCGAGCTGCGGCCCATGCGCCTCGCAGAATCCGCTGTTCGAACAGAACATCGCCAGCAAGAACAATGGGAATTACATCCACGTCGCATATCACACCGTCTGGCCTGGACGCGATCCGATGAATGCCTACAACAAGGAAGACGTCGCGGCCCGCGTGACTTACTATGGTGTGACCGGCGTGCCCGACATGGTCATGCAGGGGAACCAGTACCAGGGCGGCCCGGCAGGCGTCTCGCAGGAAATGCTCGATCGCGCCTCCGGCGAATCCTCGCCGTTGCGCATCCGCGTGCAGGAAAGCTCAAACGGCACGCAGCGGACGGTGGTGGCGACCATGACCAGCGTGGGTCTCGTACCTGCCGCGGGACTGAGCGTGCGCGTCCTTGTCGTCGAGAGCAATATCAGTTTCGCCGCGGCTCCGGGGTCGAATGGGGAGAAGGAATTTCCGAACGTGTTCCGCCGCTTCCTCAACACGCCGACCGGACAGGCGTTCTCTCCCGCGGCTCTCGGCGAATCGACGCAGCTGTACTGGACCTATGATCTCGAGCCGTCGAACTGGGACACGAGCAAGGTGTATGCCGTCGTGTTCGTCCAGCTCGACAATTCGAAGGAAGTCATCAACGCGGGCACGCGCTTTCTGCCTGACGTCGAACTGGTCGCCGAGGACCTGCAGTTCAAGAAAGGCAGCCCGCAGCAGCCGACCGCGTTCAATGCGCGCATCCTCAATTTCAGCGAAGCCGACGCGCGCGTGCGTCTGAACCTGTCCGCGCAGCAGCCAGCTGATTGGAGTACCGCATACGCAGTCGACGGTGCTCCCGCCAGCGGCGAGATCGATATCACAGTACCTGCCGGCGGCAATGTCCCCCTCCTGATCACGCATGAAGTGGGCTCCGCCCCCGGAATCGCAGAAAGCCGCTTCAGCATGGCCTCCCTCGACGATCCGACGCTCACACCGCAGCGGCTCGGCACGGGCGTCATTTCCGGCGTCACCGATCTGCTGGTCAACAACGACAACGGCTGGGGCAGCGATGACGGGACGAAGGCCTCGGATTTCCAGGATGCATACCTCGCCGGCATCGCGCTCGCGGGAAGCAGCACGCATGCCGTGACTCCCCTGAGCACGTTCATGCGCGCGTTCGACGCGAAGGTCCTCGATGAAGTGGACCACGTCTTCTACAACACCGGCTGGGCCTTCCCTGCGCTCACCGACGCCTTCAGCCGCGCCATGATCGGTTTTCTCGGCGAGGGCGGTAATCTGTTCGTCGCCGGACAGGATGTAGGCTGGGACGTGACGGATCAGGCTGGCCATGGGACGTCCACTTCGCGGGCTTTCTACCGAACCTACCTCTTCGCGAATTACGTGAACGACGGCGACTCGACCCGCACAGCCCTGCGTTTCTTTCCGTCCGAAACCCTGTTCGGAGGATTGCAGGAGGCGGCACTCGAGAATGTGTACGGCCGGGCGCCCAACGGCAAAGCCTTGATCTACCCGGATCAGATCCGCCCCACGACCGATGGAGTGAGCATCGCACACTACAACGGCGATCCCGCGCTCATCGCCGGTGTCCGCGGCGCAAAGAACAATTTCAAGACCGTGTACCTCGGCTTCGGACTGGAGCAGGTCGATGACGTGGCCGTGCGCAACGAGATCATGAAGCTTACCTGGCAGTGGTTCCACGGCATCATCTCTTCCGTGGAGTTCGACGCCGCGGCTGCCGCGCTGCATATCGGACAGAATTATCCGAATCCTGCGTCGGCCTCCACGGTAATTCCCGTCTCCCCCGCCTCACGCGAGCGCAGTCTCCGACTGTACGACATCACCGGACGCCTGATCATGATCCGTACCCTCGCCCCCGCCGCCACACAGCTGGGAATCGACGCCTCCGCCCTGCGTCCCGGCATGTACTACTATCAGCTGTTCGACGGCTCGGAACTCGTCGGCGGCCGGACGATGCAGGTGCTACGGTAACCGGCGGCAACGCAACGCTTCCGTTTGCATGCAAGGGCGTCCGCACCATCGGACGCCCTTCCCATTTCATCTATTTCATTTGCCATCTTCCATCTGTCATCTTCCATCTGTCATCTTCCATCTGTCATCTGACATCTGCCATCTGTCATCTGCCATCTGTCATCTTCCATCTGTCATCTGACATCTGTCATCTTCCATCTGTCATCTGCCATTCTTCATCAGCTATCCGATTCATTGTGATTCCGACCCTCAATCCGTAAGTTTACCCATCGCGCCGTTCGGCGCCGCCTCAACCTTCCCATCGAACCTGCCAGGTCCATCTTCATGGAAATCAAGAACATCGTATTTCTCATCGTCATCCTCGCCGCGTTCGCCGCGTTCGGGTACACGGCGCGCAGGGTATTCGGCTATCTGAGGATTGGAAAGCCGGAAAACCGCTTCGACAATTTCGAGCAGCGCATCGGCAACGTGCTGTCGATCGCCTTCGGACAGACGAAAATCCTCCGCGATCCGATCGCCGGCCCGATTCACTTCGGCATCTTCTGGGGCTTCGTCATTCTGCTGACCGCAGTCGCCGAGTCTATCGGTGAGGGATTCCACACCGGATTTTCCCTCGGCTTTCTCGGTCCCCTGTACAACGCAATCGCGCTGGGCAGCGATATCATGGCCGTGATCGTCCTCGTCGCGGTGCTGTTCGCGCTTTTCCGCCGCTATGTCGCGGGACCCAAACGCCTGCGTGAACTCGATCGTCCGTCGCAGCTTGATGCCACGCTGATCCTCTCCGCGATTGCACTGATCATGATCACCATGCTGCTCCAGAATGGATGCCGCATCGCGCTCGGCGAGGGCGGCGCATACGCTTCCGCCTGGCGTCCGGTCAGCTCGGCGCTCGCCGGGTGGTTTTCGGATTCCCCCGCGACGCGGCTGGTCTTCGAAATCTGCTGGTGGATGCATATCGTGACAGTGCTCGGCTTCCTGAATTTCCTGCCGTACTCGAAGCATTTCCACGTCATCACCTCCATCCCCAACGTGTACTTCAGCAACCGGGGCATCCGAAGGGAGGGCGATGGCGCGCTCAAGCCGTTGAATCTCGAGGATGAGAATGCGGAAAAATTCGGCGTCGCGGATGTCGAGGATCTCACCTGGAAGCAGCTGTTCGACAGCTACACCTGCACGCACTGCGGCCGCTGCACCTCCGTGTGTCCCGCGAACATCACCGGGAAATTGCTCTCTCCGAAAAAGATCATCGTCGACACGCGCACGCGTTTCGAGGAGAAAGCTCCCGCGGTGACCGCGGGCAAGACCGATTCTCCCGCACTCGGAAAGCAGCTGCTCCACGATTACATCACACCGCAGGAACTCTGGGCCTGCACGACCTGCCGCGCCTGCGTGCAGGAATGTCCCGTGATGATCGAGCATGTCGACGAGATCGTCGACATGCGGCGCTATCTCACGCTCACTGAGGGAGAATTCCCCGAGCAGCTGGGGGTGCTTTTCCGCAATCTCGAAAACAATTTCGCCCCGTGGCAGTTCTCGCCCGACGACCGCGCCGCATGGGCCGACGATCTGGGCATCCCGCAGCTCTCGGAGCTCGGCAGCGCGGACGAGATCGATTACCTGTTCTGGGTAGGCTGTGCGGGTTCTTTTGACGTCCGGTACAAGAAGGTCAGCGTCGCGCTCGCGCGCATCATGCAGAAGACGGGCGTCCGCTTCGCGATCCTCGGCAGGGAGGAGAAATGCAACGGCGATGCCGCGCGTCGCGCCGGCAATGAGTATCTCGCGCAGACCCTGATGATCGACAATATCGAGAAGCTGAATTCCTACAAGGTGAAAAACATCGTCACCGCCTGTCCGCACTGCTTCCATTCTCTGCGCAATGAATTCCCACAGTTCGGGGGCAGCTATAACGTCATACATCACACCCAGCTGATCCGCGAACTCCTTCAGCGCGGCATCCTGTCTCTGGATCATCCGATCGACGGATCCGTCACCTTCCACGACAGCTGCTATCTCGGACGGTACAACGACATCTACGACCAGCCCCGCGAGGTGCTCGAGAGCATCCCCGCCCTGCAGACAGTCGAAATGGAGCGCAGCAGGGATCGGGGATTCTGCTGCGGCGCGGGAGGCGCGCAGATGTTCATGGAAGAGAAGGAAGGCAAGCGTGTCAACATCGAACGGACGGAGGAGGCGCTCGACACCGGCGCCGGAACGATCGCCTCGGCATGTCCGTTCTGCATGACGATGATGACGGATGGCGTCAAGGAGAAAGGGAAGCAGGAGGAAGTGGCCGTCAAGGATATTGCGGAACTTGTATATGAGGCGATGAGAAAATGAACAGACAGACCTGCTTCCGGGCGCCGCGGATCTCTCCCGTCGCGCTGATGCGCGCACACATGATCGCGCTGATCCCATTGTTCATTATCATGCTGTTCGGTTTCGGGTCCTGCGGACAGAGCGAGGTCAAACCCATCGCGGGGCAGGACGACCCGGCGGCCGTCGATTCCGCAGCCGCTCCGATGCATCCCGACGCGGAGCGGAGCGTGGATCTCGGCCGGTGGATCGACAGGTCGAGAAAGGATTTCGAGAACCAGTTCGCGACCTTTGATCAGTCGGAACCTCCCGTGGTGCGCGATTACGGCATATGCGATTCAATCACCTGCCATTTTCCATCGACGGCGAAAGACGCCACGGCGGAGATCCTCGTCTGCGACCTCAACGGCGTGTATCTCGTGACGGACGCGTTCCGCCTGCTCGGTATCGAGATCGGCCAGGTGGGAAGCACCTCCGGTCCGTGGATCAGCGTCGCCAGCCTCGACGAGCGCTTCGAAGCGCTGCAGTACAAGAATGCCGGAGGCGCGGACCGCACGTCGCAGATCCTGCTGCAGTTCAAACGGGAGAAATCGGAGCAGAAATAACCGGACAAACCCGGAGGTCGGTCTGTCGAAACATGACCGGATGAACCCGGAGATCCATCCGTTGAAAATAAAAGCCCCGCTGTCCGGCGGGGCTTTTGCATACTCGAAGTCAGGGAGACTTACACTTCCATGATTTCCGTTTCCTTGTGCTTCAGCAGATCGTCCACGCGGGAGACGTGCTTATCGGTCATCTCCTGCACGTCTTTCTCCGCCTTGAGCCGATCGTCCTCTGAAACATGATCCTCTTTCTCGGCTTTCTTCAGGTGGTCGTTGGCATCGCGCCGCACGTTGCGGAGGGCGACCTTCGCCTCTTCACCGAAACGCTTGACCAGCTTCACGAAATCGCGCCGGCGTTCTTCGTTCAGCGCCGGGATCGGCACGCGGAGGACGATTCCGTCATTCGAGGGATTCAATCCGAGATCGGCGGCCTTGATCGCCTTGTCGATGGCGCCCAGCGCGCTCTTGTCCCACGGCTGCACGCTCAGCGTGTGCGGATCCAGTACGGAAATGCTGGCCATCTGGTTGAGCGGCGTCATGGTGCCGTAATACTCCACCTTCACGCCGTCGAGCAGCGCGGTGGTGGCCTTGCCGGTGCGAATCTTGCTCAGCTCCTGGCGCAGGGTCTCGATGGACTTATCCATACGCTGCGCGGCGTCGTTGAGAATTTCCTGCATCATAGGTAATGCTCCGTTATTACGATTTCACTGGAGTCGTCATCGCGGAATCGGAGACGATCGTTCCGACATCCTCGCCGAGAAGCAAGCGACGGAGATTGCCTCTGGTGTTGATGTTGAACACAATTATAGGAAGTTTATTCTCCCGACACAACGTGATCGCCGTCAGGTCCATCACGCGCAGATCGCGCCGCAGCACATCGAGATAGGAGATCTCCTCGAAGCGGAAGGCTTCGGGATTCCGTTCCGGATCGCTGTCATACACACCGTCGACCCGCGTTCCCTTGATGATGACATCGGCCTCTATTTCGACGGCGCGCAGGGCTGCAGCCGTATCGGTCGTGAAATACGGATGTCCGGTACCGGCGCCCATGATCACCACGCGGCCTTTCTCGAGATGCCGGATGGTGCGGCGGCGGATGTAGGGTTCGGCGATCTGGTTCATCTCGATCGCGCTGGCCAGGCGAGTATACACGCCCTTGGATTCCAGGACGTTCTGCAGCGCCAGCGAGTTGATCATCGTGGCCAGCATGCCCATCTGGTCACCCGACGCCTTGTGGATGCCCTCGGCGGAATCCGCGACGCCGCGGTAAATGTTGCCCCCTCCGAGCACGATGCCGACCTGTACGCCGAGTTCCACGGCCGAAATGATTTCCTCGGCGTAGCGCTGCAGCGCGGCGGGATCGATGCCGTAATCGCGTTCACCCATCAGGGCTTCGCCGCTGAGTTTCAGAAGGATTCGGTTGTACTTGCGTTGCATTGATCCTCCGGATACAAAAATGCCTTCTGGCGTGAACCAAAAGGCAAATGGATTAGAGCCGCGACATCAGCCGCCGACCTGGAAACGCTCGAAGCGCGTGACTTTCAGATCGGCGCCCACAGCCTTGGCAACTTCCGCGACACGATCCTTCACGGACTTGGTCGTATCGCGCAGGAAGGTCTGCTCGAGCAGGGTGAATTCCTGGAAGTACTTGTTCAGCTTGCCTTCGGCGATGCGGTCGAGCATGTTCTCGGGTTTGCCCTGTTCCGCGGCCTGCTGGCGGTAGATCTCCAGTTCCTTGTCGCGGACTTCCTGCGGGACCGCGTCGCGGTCGATGGCGACAGGATTCATCGCCGCGACCTGCATGGCGAGATCCCGTCCCAGCTTCCTGACCTCTTCATGATCCGCGCTGCCCTGGATTTCGATCATCACGCCGAGCTTCGCGCCTGGGTGAATGTAATCGATGAGCATGCCGGGGCTCTTGAAGGTGGCGAAGCGGCGCACTTCGATTTTCTCGCCGATCTTGCCTATGATCCCGGTGAGGTGATCGCCAAGCGTCAATCCGTCGCTCGTGAGCGCGAGCAGGGAGTCTGTGTCGGACGGCTTGCCGTCGCGAATGAGCGCGAGGGCGCGGTTCGCGAATCCGAGGAAGTCTTCGCTGCGGGCCACGAAATCGGTTTCACAGTTCACTTCGATGATGACGCCCTCGTCCCCGGCGACGTCCGTCATGACGACGCCTTCGTTCGCGTTGCGATCGGCACGCTTCTCCGCGGTGGCGGCGCCTTTCTTGCGCAGGTACTCGATCGCTTCCTGCATGTTTCCGTTGGACTCGCCCAACGCTTTCTTGCAATCCATCATGCCGGCTCCGGTCTTGTCGCGGAGCTCCTTTACCATGGCGGCTGTGATTTCCATACGTACTCTCTATCGAATTGAATGAAAAAAACTGCGTGATAAAAAGAATGGCTGAACGAGCAGCCATCCGGAAAATCTATTCGGCATCCTGAGTCTGCTCGGTCTCTTTCGCGATGCGCTCTTCCTCGGCTTCCTGCTCCGCCTTCACCATCCGACCCTGCTCGCGGCCTTCCTCGATGGACGAGATCAGCGCGTTGATGACCAGTTCGATGGTGCGGGCGGAATCGTCATTGCCGGGGATCAGTTGGTCCACCTGGTCGGGATCACAATTCGTATCCACGATCGCGAGTACCGAGATGCCGAGATTGCGCGCTTCCTTGACGGCGATATGCTCTTTCTTGATATCGACGACGAAGAGCGCGCCCGGGAGGCGGTTCATATCCACGATGCCGCTGAGGATCTTGTTGAGGCGCTCCTTCTCGCGCGAGATCATCAGCCGTTCCTTCTTCGTGATTTTTTCGAAGGTGCCGTCGCTCTCCATTTTCTCGATATTCGTGAGGCGCTTGATGCTCTTGCGAATTGTCGAAAAGTTGGTGAGCATTCCGCCGAGCCAGCGCTCGACCACATAATTCTGTCCGCTCTTGACCGCGGCTTCGCGAATGATGTCCTTCGCCTGCTTCTTCGTGCCGACGAAAAGGATGCGCTTGCCGTCCGAGACGATATTCGCGATCGCGCCGCAGGCGGCGTCGAGATGCTCCTGGGTCTTCTTGAGATCGATGATGTGAATGCCGTTGCGCTCCATGAAGATGTATGGCTTCATCTTCGGATTCCAGCGGCGGGTCAGGTGACCGAAATGGGTGCCTGCGGCGAGCAGGTCTTCGAGTGCGACTTTGGACATGAGAGCTCCTGGGAATGAGTGTTGTTCCGCTGCGCCCATCCACCCGTCCGCCTACGTCCCGAAGGACACACCCGGCGGACAGTCCGGACGCATGTGTGATTGTGAATAGGAAACGCGCGAAAATCCTGAGCAGTCGACACCGCGGGAATTCGAGTACGAATTTCCCGCCGGCAGGAAACGACTGTATCAGCGCTTGCTGAACTGGAAACGCTTGCGGGCCTTCTTCTGGCCGTATTTTTTCCGCTCTACCATGCGCGAGTCGCGCGTGAGCAGGCTGAAGGCGCGCAGCTTCGGACGGAATTCCTCGTCGACGGCGAGCAGCGCCCGCGCAATGCTCATCTTGACCGCGCCGGCCTGGCCGTGCGTACCACCGCCGCGCACGCGCACGCGCACGTCGAAACGGTCGTTGGTCTCGGTCGCCGTCATGGGCAGACGCACTTCCTCGAGCAGCGTTTCCGTCGGAAAATAGCTGCTGACGTCCTTGCCGTTCACGGTGATCTTACCCGACCCGGGGGTCAGAAATGATCGGGCCACCGCCGTTTTCCTGCGCCCGACGTAAATATTGTGAACCATAATTACCTTGTGATCTGGTGAGAATATTTCGTTTCTTTACAACTCGAATTTCAGTTCCTGCGGCTGCTGCGCCTCGTGCGGATGACCTGCATCGGCGTATACCTTGAGCTTCTTGATCAGGCGACGGCCGAGGCGATTGTGCGGAAGCATGCCGCGCACCGCGTGCTCGATCACGTACTGCGGGTTGGATTTGATCAGGTCCTTGAACATGCGGGTCTTGTCGCCGCCGGGATAACCCGAATATGTAAAGTAGGACTTCTGCTCTTCCCGCTTGCCTGTCAGACGAACCTTCCCGGCGTTGACGATGATCACGAAGTCGCCGTTGTCCATGTGCGGTGAAAAAATCGGCTTGTGCTTCCCGCGGAGGATGCGCGCCACGTTAGCTGCGAGACGTCCGAGGACCAGGCCTTCCGCGTCAACGACGTACCATTTCTTGTCGACTTCTTCCTCGCTGGCATGAAAGGTTCTCTGGGTGGTGCGTTTGCTCATATGATGCCTTTGTGAAACCGTTTGTGACTCGACAAAATTAAACCGATCTACAAATTAACGGTTGGAAGTGGAAAAAGTCAAGGCGGGAAATGCGTATCACCGAAATAACCCGGAAATAAAGGGTGAAAGTTGCCTCGGTTTCGCGGGTTGGCCGGAGCGGCCTGGCGATCGTGGGAATGCACCCGGCTGATTATCGCATGCCGACCCGAGAATTATCACCGCCCCGGATCGGAAGCGGATCAGCATTTTTGCCCTCTCGGCCCAATGTCCTATATTTGCACGACCGATTCCCGTTCGCGCCCATGCCGCTTCCACCTGTGCACTCTCAACCAAAATCCTCGCCCGTATGAACATCCATTCCGATCACTTCTGCAACTGGAAATTCGAAGATCTGCGAAGCAACATCATGGGGATCGACACGGTTGTCCCCCTTCTCGACGGAACGCGCGTGCCGTACGTGTTCCTCGACAATGGCGCCAGCACGCCTTCGTTCCGGCATGTGCACGACGTCATGAGGGAATTCATGCCGTTCTATTCCGGGGTGCATCGCGGCACGGGATTCAAGTCCATACTCGCCACGCAGGTGTTCGACGAGGCGCACGAACTCGCCGGGAAATTCGTCCACGCCGATCCGGAACATAACACGGTGCTCTTCGTCAAGAACACAACCGAGGCGGTCAACAAGCTCGCGAACCGCTGCGACTGGCGCGAGGGCGATGTCGTCATCACGACGCTGATGGAACATCATTCCGACGACCTGCCCTGGCGCCGCCATGCGAAGGTGATCCACATCGGCGTCGACGACAAGGGCTATCTCGACATGACGCAGCTGCGCGATGCCTTCGCGCGGAATAAGGGATGTGTCCGCTTCCTCGCGGTAACCGGCGCCTCGAACATCACGGGTATCATCAATCCCATCCATGATCTGGCCGAAATCGCCCACGCGAATGACGCGGCGATCTTCGTCGACGCCGCACAGCTCGCGCCCCACCGTCCGATCGACGTACTGCCGGACGGCCATCCCGGACACATCGACTTCATCGCGTACTCGGCGCACAAGATGTACGCCCCATTCGGCATCGGTGTGCTGGTCGGTCCGAAGCACTTTTTTTCCGAAGGCGAGCCGGACATGGTCGGCGGCGGCGTGGTCGACGTGGTGGATCTGGACTTCGTTGGATACTCCGCACCTCCCGCGCGCGAGGAGGCGGGGAGTCCGAACGTGCCCGGAGCGGTCGGACTTGCCGTGGCGATTCACATGCTGCAGAAAGTGGGAATGAACCGCATTGCCGAACACGAATCCGCGTTGATCAGCGACGCGATCGAGAAGATGAAAAGTGTTCCCGGCATATGCATCTATGGTCCCGTGGAACAGAACGAACTGCCCGGGAAGGTAGGCGTCATCAGCTTCGCGATCGCCGGCGTCCCGCACGCCAAGGTCGCCGCCATCCTCAGCGCCGAGGGAGGCATCGGCGTGCGCAACGGCTGCTTTTGCGCCCACCCCTTTGTCAAACGCCTGCTGCAATACGACGAAACGGCGTCGAGGAAATCCACGGAAGCGATCCTGAAGGGGGATCGCACGAATATTCCCGGCCTGGTGCGCGCGAGTTTCGGCTGCTACAACAATGTTGATGACGTCGACCGGCTCGTCGAGATGCTGCACCGGATCGGACGCGGCGAGTATCTCGGCGACTACGAACTCAACAGCCGCAGCGGCACGTACTGGCCGAGGAACTTCGAATATGATTTCTCGGAGTATTTCCCCCATTTCTCCTTTCGCCCGATGAAACAGATGACGGAGTTCAACGAAGCGAGCTGACCGGTCATCCATCGCCCGGCATGGGGACGCCGTGGAATCAGCGCATTCGCTCCTGATTTCCGGGCGCCGGACGCAGGAGCAGCACGTCCACTTTTTCCATCGTCGCCATCCCTCCGCATCCGGCGCGGTCGAAAATCCCGGGCAGCTGATCGACGAAGGGCGCGATGCGATCCTCCTTATCGGCGATTTCGATGACGATCGGGAGGTCCTCCGACAGCCGCAGAATGCGCGCGGTGTGCATGTGACTGGATGCGCCGAAACCTTCGATACCGCGAAGCACGGTCGCGCCTGCGAGTCCCTGCTTCCGCGCTTCCTTCACGATGAATTCGTAGAGCGGCATGCCATCGCAGCGGTCTTTCTCGCCGATGAATATTCGCAGTAATTTCGCCTCGCCCAGCGTGTGCATACCAACCTCCGCGTTTGATCAGACCATTCGTGCCAGCACCATTCCCGCCCAGATCCCGATCAGACAGAGGACAAGGCTGCCGGCGATATTGACGATTGCGAAAAGATAGCTGCCATCCTGCAGCATGCGGAACGTCTCCAGTGAAAATGTGGAAAAGGTCGTGAATCCCCCGCAGAGCCCGACCGTCAGAAACAATTTCATCCACGGACCCGGTCCGGTTTTCGTCTCGGCGATCTGCACGATAAATCCCAGCAGCAGCGAACCGAGCAGGTTCACGACAAGAGTCCCGAAAGGGAAATCGTCGCTCGTCAACTGCTGCACGAGACCGGCCATGACGTATCGCAGTACCGATCCCGCGCCTCCTCCGGCAAGCACCGCCAGCAGCATGTTCCATTCGATTGCCATATTTTAATGTACGGAATACTCGTTTTCGGCACATCCTCTGGCAACCCGGATTTTCGCTGTCAGAACACACGTTTCGACGCTTTCGCGCAACTCCTCAGCAGCGGCCCGGGGAATGTTCCGCCGAATGCGACTGTTGAAGCGAAGAGTATTCCATCAACAAACCGGTCGGGTAGGATGAAATCGATTTTGATTACAGGAGGGACGGGAGCACTCGGACGCGTCGTCACGCGCCGCCTCGTCGCCGAAGGCTTCCGCTGCATCGTTCCCTACCGGAACGAGAAGGAGGCCCAGCAGCTGCGAGCACTGATGGTTCCCCAGCAGCGCGATCAGCTCTTCCTGCTCGAGGCGGATCTGCTGTCGGAACGAGAAATCGAACACGTGTTCGACGCGGCAACGACGCAGGCGCCGCTGTACGGACTCGTGCATCTGCTCGGCGGCATCCGCGGATTCCAGTCCATCGCCGACACGCCGATCGAGGACTGGGACTTTCTCTTCAGCCTGAACCTGCGGCCATTGTTCCTCTTCAGCCGCCTGGTCATGCGGCACTTCCGCGAGCAGGGCGCGGGACGCATCGTCACCATCGGAGCGATGGCCGCGGTGAAACCAGCCGCCAACCAGGCGGGGTACGGCGTTTCGAAAGCCGGGATATCCGCGCTGACGAAAATTCTTGCCGATGAAGGGCGCGCGTTCGGTGTGACCGCGAATTGCATCCTGCCAGGTGTGATCGACACCGAGGCAAACCGCTCATGGGGTACGGAGGAAGACAGGGCGAAGTGGGTGAAGCCCGAGGAAATCGCCGGAACAATCGCGTATCTGCTGGGGGACGAGGCTTCCGGAGTCAACGGGTCCGATATCAGGCTTTTCGGAAAACTCAACGCATAGAATGCATAATGTGAACGTTTGTACCTGGTGAAATTGTTATTCTGGTGATATTTTTCGTTTTTTAGAGTTCATTGCAGATTGAGCGATTGAATTTTCCGGACAGCCATACAGACGCAGCACCTCGAATGAGCGCCCTTGACAACGCAGAGCGGCGTGCGGTTCCCAATGCAGAAGGATCAGACAACCTGCCACGCACCCGTGTCCATATCCGTGATATTGAAGTAGGGGGAGACCGATTCATCGTAATCGCCGGTCCTTGCGCCATCGAATCGGAATCGCAGATCCGCGACGCGGCTGCATTGGTCGCGGCATACGGCGGACATGTTCTGCGCGGCGGTGCGTTCAAGGCGCGCACTTCGCCCTACACGTTTCAGGGACTCGGGCTCGATGGCGTCAAACTCATGCGCGATGCCGCGGACAGCCAGGGCATCCCCATGATCACCGAAGTGCTGTCGGAGCGCGACATCGAGAGGATGGTCGATTTCGTCGACGCCTTTCAGGTGGGTTCGCGCAACATGGACAACACGGCGCTGCTCAAGGAACTTGGCCGGATCAACAAGCCGGTGATGCTCAAACGCGGCTTCGCCTCGACCATCAAGGAATGGCTTCTCGCGGCGGAGTACATCATCGTGGGTGGCAACAACCAGGTGATCCTGTGCGAACGAGGCATTCGCACCTTCTCGAATGAAACGCGCTTCACTCTCGACCTCGCCGGTGCGGTACTCGCGCGCCAGCAGACGCACCTTCCCGTCATCGTCGATCCATCGCACGCCACGGGCAATCCATCGCTCATTCCCGCGCTCGCCGCGGCGGCTCTTGCGGCGGGACTCGACGGACTCATGGTCGAGGTGCACCCCGACCCGAGCGTCGCGCTTTCCGACGCAGACCAGGCCCTCTCACCGGACCGCTACCGCGGCATGATGGAACAGCTCCGTCTCATTGCCACGGTGACGGGACGGCCGCTGTCCTGATGCAATCCTCCCTTCCGATGCAATCCTCCCCTTCATTTCCGATCGCGCGCGTTCCTTCATGAGCCGCGAAGTGCTAGACATGTTCGCCGGCATTTCCGGCAGCTATGACCGCGCGAACGCGCTTCTCTCGTTCGGTGTCCATCACCGTTGGCGCAAGGCAACCGTGCGCTACAGCGGAATAGAACCCGGCGGTGCCGTGCTCGATTGCGCCACAGGCACGGGCGATCTCGCGCTGGAATTCAAGCGCGCGGTCGGCCCGAACGGACGCGTGGTCGGAACGGATTTCTGCGCGGAAATGCTGGCGTTCGCACCGGACAAAGCAAAAAAGATGGGACTCTCCGTTGGATGGGAGGTGCAGGACGCGATGCATCTCACGTATCCGGACGACAGTTTCGACGCGGCATCCATCGCGTTCGGTATCCGCAATGTCGACGATCCCGTGCTGGCATTGCAGAGCATGGCCCGTGTCGTCCGTCCCGGCGGCCGCGTGCTGGTCCTGGAATTCGGCCGGCCGCTGTGGTGGATGAAGCCCTTTTTTACTTTCTACAGCAGGGTGGTCATCCCGCTCGTCGGCGGTCTCGTCTCGGGGAAGCGCGACGCCTATGAATATCTCACCCGCACGTCCGCGGCCTTTCCAACGGGTGACGAGTTTCTCGCGCTGATGGACCGCAGCGGAATGTTCTCCGACCGGCGCACCATCCCTCTCACCGGAGGCATCGCCTACCTCTACATCGGCACCGTCAGGTAACCGTCCTCACCCGCTTCCATTCATCTTTCCATCGTTCCATCTTTCCATCGTTCCATCTTTCCATCGTTCCATTTTCCATCTTTCCATCTTTCCATCTTTCCATCGTTCCATTTTCCATCTTTCCATCTTTCCATCTTTCCATTTTCCCATTTTCCCCAAATTCCCGCCTCATCGAATTCCGACACGGACCTATCCCCCTTCCGACACGATCCTGCTCACCTCGCTCCGGATGATTTTCCCCGACGCCGTGCGTGGCAACGCGTCGACCCGAATCCATTTCCGCGGAATCTTGTAGCCCGCCAGCGCCACGCGGCACCATGCGTCGAGTTCGGCATCCGCGACCGCCGTGCGGAGCACGAGTACGGCGGCGATCCTCGCACCCCACGCACGGTCTTCGATACCGGTGACGGCGGCTTCACGCACGCCCGGATGCCGGATAAGCACATCCTCTATTTCCGACGGATAGACGTTCTCGCCTCCCGTGACGATCATGTCGTCGCGCCGGCCGAGCACGCGCAGCAATCCGCGCGCGTCAATCGTTCCGATATCTCCCGTATGGAACCATCCCTCCCGGAATCGTCCTGCTGTCAGGATGTCGTTGCGAAGATACCCCTCCGTCACCATTGCGCCGTGGACGGCGATCTCACCCGGCGTTCCCGACGGGAGTCGCCCGCCGCCTTCATCGAGGATGCGGAGTTCGGCTCCGCCGATGGGCCGGCCGGCACTGCCGGCCATGCTTCGCCAGGATCGCGGTGAAGCAGTCACGACCTGGGAGCAGGTTTCCGTCAGACCGTAGGTTCCAAGCACGGGAAGGTCACGCGCCAGCACCTCGGCCCACAGCGCCGGCGATGCGGATGCTCCTCCGAGCAGGATCGCGCGCAATGACGGGAGCGTCCCGCCCGACAGAGCGTCATCCGCTTCGATCATGCGCTGCAGCACGGTTGGGACGACAGAGAGCAGGGAGATGTTCTCGCGGCGCATCGTGTGCGCCATGGCCAGGGGCTGGGACGCCTGCTGCAATGTCATCGACGTGCCGTAGCGCAGACTGCGCGTCACGATGGCGAATCCCCCGATATGGTAGAGCGGGATGACACACAGCCAGTTGTCGTCTTCCCGCACGCCGAGATTGACGGCCGATCCCTCCGCGCTTGCGCGGTGATTTGCCCAGGTATGCGGCACCGCCTTCATTTCGCCCGTCGAACCCGAGGTGTACAGGATGCTGCAGAGCCCGCCCTCATCATCCGCGACCGGCTGGTACTCCTCGTGGCGGTCACCCGGGTCGACGGGGATCAGACTATCGGGATGGAGCACGGCGATGCCGGGATACTGCGCCTCGTCCCCGGTCACCAGGAGGCGCGGACCGAGATGTGCCAGCTGTCGGACGCGTTCGGCCGGAGCGAGCCGCGTGTTCAGCGGAGCGGCGGTCGCGCCGCAGAGGAAGATCGCGTGGAGCAGTATGACGTGCGCGGCATTGTTGTCGAGCAGCGTGGCGATGACGTCGCCGGTACGAATTCCGTTTCTGTTCTGCAGCAGGGCCGCGACCGCGCGGGCCTGCTCGTGCAGCTCTGACCAGCTCCAGCGTTTCCCGCCATCGATCAGGGCGATGCGGTCGGGAATCCTCGCGGCATGAGACGCGAGCAGGTTCATCTCTCCCCCGCTTGCCCGGCGCCGAAGTGATCATCGTCCGGTGCGATCCCGGGGCCCGGCGTGATCCCGGGGTCTGGTGTGATCCCGGGGTCTGGTGTGATCCCGAGGCCTGGCGTTTCCGGCAGGATGAACTCGCCCCGGATCAGATCGTCGCGATGTGTGTCTTCCAGAAACATCGCGCCGGTCGCGAGTCCATGGTGACGGTGCGAGAACGGGAGTGAAGCACAGAGTTGCGCCACCGCATGCCTTCCGAGCGAGGAATCGATAAGAGAGGTGAACACGACATCGCACCCCCGGTCCGCCGCTTCGATCGCGAAGCGCCGGCAGTCGAGGAGGCTTCCCGAGGCCATGGGCTTGATGACGAACAGATCGACCGCTCGGCGCTCCAGCAGCCTTCGCGCCTGCGTCAGGTTCTGTGCGCTCTCGTCGGCGGCGATCGGTACGATACCCAGATTGCCGAGCGCCGCGAGTTCGTCGGTTGCCGCGGATGGAACCGGCTGCTCGATATACTCGATGTCGTACATCGCGAATTCCCGCAGCGCCTGCTCCGCTTCGCCGAAATCCCATGCGCCGTTCGCGTCCAGACGCAGGAGGGTATCCGCGGGCACGGCCAGACGGATGGCGCGGATTCGCTCGACATCCTCTTCGAGCGTACCGGCTCCCACCTTGAGCTTGATGCAGCGATAGCCGTCCTCCCATGCGGCAGCCGCAGCCGATGACGCGTCTTCGATGCTTCCGGCTCCGATGACCGTGTTGACCGGCACGCGGTCGCGGAACCGCCCGCCCAGTTTCTCGGCGAGAGTGACGTCCCCGATGCGCGACTGCAGATCGAGCAAGGCGCATTCCACCGCGAAACGCGCAGCGGGCGCGCCGGTGAGAGCAGGAATCAGGACAATGGGATCCGGATTTTCACCGGCCTCCGCGGCGCTCATTCCGGAGAGCACCTGCGCCGCCGAGCGCAGCGCCTCGCGGCTGGCGGGGAGATCCTCCGTCCCGAAGGAGGGAAGCGGCGCGGATTCACCCCACCCGGTCGATCCCAGGTTCTCATCGGTGATGGAGAAGAGCAGAACGTCGCGCATGGTGATCGTCCATCCGCTGGCCGCAAAGGACCGGCGCAGGGGAAGGGAGCGCTGTTGAATGCGGCAACGCATGCGTCAGGCGAGATAGTATCCGGCGGAATACAGGATGCCGTAGAGCGCGAGCAGCTGACCCGTCCCCGCGAGGGCGTGATTGAGCTCGGCGCCGTCGGTGGAATGTGCGACGATGCGCAGCACACGGATTGCGAACGGGAGACTCAGCAGCGGGAGCAGCAGCCACAGCGGCTGCGCGGCGCGCAGGGATTGCAGCAGGGGGACGACGTAGGCGAAAAGCAGCAGAAGGTGGTATTCGATCCTGGTTGCCGCGCGGCCGATGCGCACGGCCAGGGTCTTCTTGTTCGTCGCGCGATCGGTGTCGATGTCGCGGTAATTGTTCACGACGAGAATCGCCGTCGTGATCGCACCTACCGGCAGCGAAGCGATCAATGCGTCGACCGACCAGTGCAGGGCCTGGACGTAATGCGTCCCGGTGACGGCGACGAGACCGAAGAAGAGAAATACGAACGGCTCTCCGAGACCGACGTAGGCTAATGGATAGGGTCCTGCAGTGTAGATCACGGCGAAGAAAATCGACGCCAGGCCGATCGCGAGGATGGGCCAGCCTCCGACTGAAACGAGGTACAATCCGAGAAGAAACGTCAGCACGAAAACAGCGATCATCGCGTTCCGCACCGTCCGCGGTGGAATCAGCCCGCTCTGCGTCACGCGCAACGGACCGATGCGATGCTCCGAATCGGCGCCCTTCATGTAGTCGAAATAATCGTTCGCCAGGTTGGTCCCGATCTGGATGAGCAGGGCGCAGACCATGGTGATGGCGGCGGGCAGCGGTGCGAACATTCCCTCCGCGGCGGCAACAGCGGATCCGACGACCACGGGCACCACGGCCGCGGGCAGGGTTTTCGGCCTGGCTGCGATCACCCATGCCTGCGCACGGCTGATATCCGGCATCGGCACTGCCCCGGAGCCCTGCAGGGGTTCGTTCATGATCGGTCGGTCGTTCATTTTTTCCATACCCATCCTACCATGGAAGCCAACGGAACTTCCGGAAATTCGGCGGACGTTTTTCGACGTAGGATTCCTTGCCCTCGCGGGCTTCCTCGGACATGTAGTACAGGAGCGTGGCGTTCCCCGCAAGTTCCTGAATGCCTGCCTGTCCGTCCAGCTCCGCATTGAACGCCGACTTGAGCAGGCGAATGGCCAGCGGCGATTTCCGCATGATCTCGCGCGCCCACTGCACGCCTTCGGCCTCGAGCTTTTCGACGGCGACGACGGTGTTGACCAGTCCCATATCGAACGCTTCCCGCGCATCGTACTGTCGGCACAGATACCATATCTCCCGGGCACGCTTCTGGCCGACCATACGCGCGAGATACGAGGCGCCGAAACCTCCGTCGAAGCTTCCGACTTTCGGGCCTGTCTGTCCGAATATCGCATTGTCCGCCGCGATGCTCAGATCGCAGACGACATGCAGTACATGCCCGCCGCCGATGGCGTAGCCGGCAATCAGCGCGATGACCACTTTCGGCATGCTGCGGATGAGGCGCTGCAGCTCGAGGATGTGCAGGCGCGGCACGCTTCCAGCTTCCTGTCCCATGTAGCCGGCATCGCCGCGTATCTTCTGGTCGCCGCCGCTGCAGAACGCCCACTTGCCGTCCCGCGCGGGCCCCTCGCCTGTCAGGAGGACGACACCGACCTCGGTGTCGAGCGCGGCGAGACCGAACGCGTCGAGCAGCTGGTCGACGGTTTCCGGCCGGAAGGCGTTCCGCACCTCGGGTCGGTTGATCGCGATGCGCATGATCCCTTCGTCGCTTCGGCGGAATGTGATGTCCGAATATTCCCTGACGGTCGTCCAGGTGATGTCGCTCATGATGGTTTTCTGTCGGTGTGAGAATGATGGTCCGGTCGTTAGCAGAACACCGATGCGTGTGTCAGCGTTTCCACAGCTCCCCGAGCGCCTGCGCCAGCTGTTCGGCCCGCTCGGCCGGCAGGTCGTGCCCCGCCTCCTCGAACACGCGCAGCATGGCTCGCGGCAGCATGGTCTGCATGCGCGCGGCGATCTTCGCATAGCGCTCGTCGTTCGCGCCGGCGGCGATGAGCACCGGCATTTCCAGCGTTGGCAGAATATCCCAGAGCGGAAGCTGCGAGCCCTGTCCGCTGCCGAGCAGCGAACCCTGCAGTCCGCGGCATTGCCGGCGCATGCGGTCGCGCTGCACATCCAGCGTGCGTGCCTTGCCTGCATCTTGCCGGACGGCGAAAAGCGGGCCCTGGCTCCACTCCGTTACGAATCGCTCAAGCCCGATGTCGTCGATGCGTTCCGCGAGTTCGCGATCCGCCTCGCGGCGCCGCGCGCGCTCCGGCTCCTCCTCGATTCCGGGAGTCGCGCTGATCAGCGCCAGCGACCGAAGCAGCCCTGCATTGCGCGATGCAAAATGCAGCGCGACGCGGCCGCCGAGGGAATAGCCGACGAGATGCACCCTGCCGAGTCCGAGACGCGCGATGATCGCACGCAGCTCGTCCGCTGCGTAATCGAGGGAGTATGCGTCCGGATGCATATCGAACGCGGGAACGGGCGAGTTTCCGTGTCCCATCAGATCGATGCCGATGAGGTGTATGCCGGACAGCCGGCTCGCGATCCTCTCCCAGGACGCGCTCGAGCGCGTGAAGCCGTGGAGAAACACCGCCGTCTCATCTCCGGATGGCGCGAACTGCTTCCACGCCAGCGGGAAGCGCGGACGTTGCCCGTTCTCCGCGGCATTCTCCGCCGGCAGCGCCGCATCCACATCCATGGCCAGGTCGCGGAGCAGCTGCCGCCGGAGCGCACCGCTTTCACCGATGGCCGTGCGCAGTTCGATCACGCTCAAACGCTGCGAGTCGAATGCCCGGGCCAGCGCGGATGGCAGTTCGCCGGTCCCGGTGATGCGCTGGTGATCGATGCCGAACGCGGCGCAGGCTTCCGAGAAATCCGCGCCGTGCGGCGTGATGAAATGACGCGAGAATGCGGGCTCGAAGCCGCGCACCGGCAGCATGTCGAAAATTTCGCCGCCGTCGTTGTTGAGCAGCAGCACGGTAAGGGCGATCTCCCGCAGTCCCTCTCCGGCGGCCGCGTTCAGATTGTGCAGGAAGGCGATGTCCCCGGTGACAAGCAGCGCGGGTCCTCCGCGCGCGCGCGCGACGCCGAGCGCGGTTGAAACGATCCCGTCGATGCCGTTCACCCCGCGGTTGAAATGCAGTTCCGTGTCTTCGGGGAAATCCAGCGCGAACGATTCGATGTCGCGGATGGGCATGCTCGAAGAAACGAACACGGCGGAGTGCGCGGGCAGGAGAGCGGACAACCGATGCATCACCGCGCCTTCGAACGTCGAGGGCAGCGCGGCGCAGCGGGCGGGCAGGGTATTTCGGATGGCCGTATCCGCAATGGCGATCGCATCGATGAAGCCGGATTCTGGCGTGCGCGACGGACATCCGGAGAGATATTCCGAGAGCCTTCCGATGAAATCACCATTCGTGTCGTGCACATGGACACGAGCCGTGTGCGCCGCATCGTGCAGTGCGCGATCCCTCGCGATGCAGACATGCTCGGCCGGCGCGTGCTCAAGAAAGCGCTGCACCGCGGCATTCGTGGGAACCCCGCCGAGCTGCACGATCAGATCCGGGTGAAATGCCGCGCGAAACACCTCGGAACGCAGCAGCAGGTCCAGCGTCGAAATCCGCAGCGGATGGCGTTCGCCGGCCCGCAGCTGCGAAGCCGCTTCGGCGAACACCGGCACATGATGCAGCCCGGCGATGCGCATCAGGTCGGCCGCGCTCTCCGCGCCGCGGGCGTCGGGACCGGCGAGAATCACCGGCCTGCGCGCCGCGAGCAAGGCGTCAGCCACCGGGGCGAGCACATCGTTCGACGATCCGGCGTTGTATTCGCGCAGCCACGGCCTTCCATCGGAGCGCCCCATGACGGCTTCGATCGTGTTCGTGCGGAGTGCATCCGGAATCCTGTCCCGTTCCCGCTCGGGTTCCGTCGGTTCCAGCGGTTTACGGAAAGGCAGATTGACATGGATGGGACCAGCAGGACTGTCTGTCGCGACGGCGAACGCATGGCATATCGATGAGCGCAGCGCGCGCAGCCGGTCCTCATCCGCTTCCGGTAGCCCGGGGTCCACGAACAGGCGCACGTGATCGCCGTACAGCTTCACCTGGTCCATGGTCTGCGGCGCACCGCTGCCGCGCTGCGAGGCGGGCCGGTCGGCCGTGAACAGCAGCAGGGGAACGCGGGAGGCATCCGCCTCGCAGACTGCCGGGAAATAATTGGCCGCGGCGGTTCCCGATGTGCAGAGCAGCGCGACCGCCTGCCCGCTCGCCTTGGCGAGACCGAGCGCGTAAAAGGCTGCCGCGCGCTCGTCGATCACGGAATGATCCGTGATGTCCCGATGCGCGGATATCGCGAGCACCAGCGGCGCGCTCCGCGATCCGGGAGAGATCACCGCATGGCGTACGCCGCAGCGCGCGATTTCATCCGCGATCGCATGGGCCCAGAGGTGGTTGATATTTACGAACCGCTGCAAAAGGATGCGCGCGTCCAATTCCTGAGGATATGCTTCGAGGAAAGCTAAAATACGGAATTCTCCCCTCGGACACACTTCGCGATCATCCGCGCTCTCAGATGCCGAGAATGTCGAACATGGTCCGCATCTTCGCCCGGGTTTCCCGTTCCTCGGCTGCCGCGTCGCTGTTGCCGACAATTCCGGCTCCAGCCCAGACGATCGCGTCACCCTCGCACAGCATCGCGCTCCGTATCGTCACCGCGACGTCCCCGTCTCCCAGCGGGAAGAACCAACCCGCACAGCCCGCGTAGAGCCCGCGGTTGAACGGCTCGAGCGCCGCGATCAACGCGAGCGCGGCTTCCCGTGGAGTCCCCGCGACGGCCGGAGTCGGGTGCAGGGACGCGATCACATGACGCAGGTCGCAGCCTTCGCGGATCCGCGCGGAAATGCGGGTGAGGATGTGCTTCACATGCGGCAGTTCGAGCGTACGCCTGTCGTCCACCGAAATGCCGGTCGCGAACGAAGCCGCGGCGGACCGGATCATGCTGACAACGTAGGCATGTTCGGAACGCTCCTTCGCATCGCCGAGCAGGTCGCGTTCGGGCCGGTCTCGGTCACTGACATTCGGAAACGTTCCCGCCAGCGCCATGCTTTCGAAACGCCCTGAGTCGATGCGTCCGAGTCTCTCGGGTGTCGCGCTCAGGAAGAAACGCAGGCCGTCAGGACTGTAGCAGATGGTGAATGCGTGCGGCTGCCGCAGCATCGCATGCAGCATCGGGGACAGGGAAAAGGAGTTCGCAATCTTGATTCTGCCCTTGCGGGCGACGACGACCTTCTCCAGTTCCCCGCGCCTGAGCAGCCCGAGCGCCTGCTCGACACGCGCGCGGTATGTCTCGGCATCCCCTCCGCTGTCGGCGAGACGAGCGAGCGCGCCTGCTTCCGTCGGCTCGTCGTGGGAAATACCCGGGGAACATGAAGGTGCGCCCCACTGCCGGCATTCCCCGTGACGTTCCTGTATCGCGATTGCAGGTTGATAGAATTGAAAGGGAGGAAAGCCGCTCCATTCTTCCGACGGCTTCGCGGCGGGATCGAAGAATGAAAGCGCGATCAGCGGAACATCCGGATCGGCATCGAGCGGAGCTGTCGCCCACTCCCGCCATCGCTCCGGCTGTGCAGGTTCAAACCGGTGGCGCTGTCCGGCTGCCGCGAGTGTCTCCCCTTCCGGCGAGCGCCAGAAAAAGTACGGTGCTGCCTCGTGCCGAAGCAGAGAGAGGAATTGTTCCGCGGGATCGGGCATGCCGGTTATCGTATGACAACCGTCAGGACCTGCCGCTGCGACTGCGTTCCGCCGCTGCGCGCGGTGAGCAGCGCGCGATAACTGCCGCTCGACAGCGCGGAAAGGTCCGCGCTGATATCGCTGCGTCCGGCTGCGAGCATGCCGTCCGCGACGCGCAGCACCTCGCGTCCCTGCAGGTCGTGCAGGGTCAGTGTCACGGCCATCTGCTGGGGAAGCATGACGGTATAGACGGTCATGCCGTTATCGGATAGTGATACCGGATTCGGATAATTCTGCTGGAGCCGGACGTCCGCCGGGACGGACACGCCGTCCACATCGAGCGTCGTCGCGTTGCCGCGCAATCGAAGGTCGTAGCTGCTCTTGAGCAGGTCGTCGGAGACGATGGTAATCACCGCGTTCTTCTCGCCGTAGCTCAGCGGGGAGAAGGTCACGGGCAGGACGAGAGAGTCGCCGCCGGCAATCGTCACGGTACCGGGATTGGTGAACGTGAACAACGCCGCGTCGGCGCCGCCCGGCGTCCAGCTGCTGATGTGCAGCGGCGCCCTGCCGGTATTCCGGATGCTGACATCCACTGTTTTGCTGTCGTCGATGAGTACGTACCCGAACTCGATCGGGTCGTCGGTGGCAATCGTGGGCGTGATTCCGCTGCCCTTGACGGGAATGAGGTAGTAAGGCTCCACCGGATCGTTCGATTCCATGAGCAGCCAGCTCAGGAAATCACCAGCACGCAGCGGACTAAAGGTTATCTGCACCGAATCCGTCTTCCCCGCCGCATAGAAAAAGGTGGACTCCTGCGTGACCTGGAACATGGTGGAGTCCCCGCCGCTCATGCGTTCCTGACTGATCAGTAGTGGCAGCGTGCCCCGGTTCGTGAGCGTCACGAACCGTGACGCGTACGTGCCGAGCAGGAGCTCGCCGAAATCGAGCGTGTCGGGAGTATGGATGAACGCGGAAGTCCCACGGGGCACCCCGTGTCCGACCAGCTCGACGAAAGGAATTCCCAGCGCGGCATTCGAATACACCGTCGCCGTGCCATAGGCCATGCCGGTGTCCTGCGGAGCGAAGCCGATGGTGAAGACACGGCTGTCGCCGGGCTGCAGTGGCGAGAGATCGCCATTGATGAACAGGAATCCTGGACCTATCGTCGCGACGTTGTTGAAATCGAGGGGGATCTCCCCGCGATTGGAAACGGTGAACGTCTGATTCAGCTGCTTGGTGACGGCGACGTCGCCGAAGTCGATGCGGTCGGGCTGTATATGGATCGCAGCCGCGGGAACGTAGCGCATGATCGTGCCGAAATCGCCGGCCATCCAGAGGTGACCGTCAGGGATCGCATCGAGATCATGGAGACCGATGGCGGGATAGTCCGTGCGGTAGAACGTCGCGCCTCCGTCGTTCGTGCGCGCGACGGAGCGGCTGAGCATGATATATCCGTGCTGCGCATCGGTGAATACGATGCGATAGATCACGTCGAGACCGGCCAGTCCCGTGACCGGGATCCAGGTCGTGCCGCCGTCGCTCGTTCGCAGAAGCGCGAGCTGCCCGCCGGCCCAGCCGTTGAGCGCGTCCGTGAAGTAAATGGCCTGCAGGTGCGTGGAAACCGATGTGTTCTGCGGAACCCAGTTCGCTCCCCCGTCTGTGGTGTGGTAGATGCGACCTTCATTCCCTGCGATCCAGGCTTCGTTCGCGGATACCGCCGCGATGCCGTTGAAATCGTGCGTCACCCCGGCGTCCAGTTCCACCCATGTCGCACCGCCGTCGGAGCTCCGCGCGAGCGTGCCGTGCGCGCCGGCGAGCCAGCCGTTGTTGTCATCGACGAAGACGATCTGTCGGATCAGTCCGCGCGCGCTCAGCTCCTGCGTCTGCCAGCTCTGTCCGCCGTCGGACGAGAACATGACCTGCCCCTGGCTGCCGCTTCCGATGATTCGCGTTTCGGACAGCGCGTATCCGGAACGGAATCCCGGGAGGGAGATGGTGTCCGATCCGCTCCAGGTCTGACCGGCATCGTTGGTGAAAAACGCCGCTCCGTCGCCGAAGATCCAGGCTGCGCTGTCGCTCAGCGCCGTCACGCCGTTGAAATGCTGGCGGGAAATCGCCGTGCCGCGCTGATTCCATATCTGACCGCCGTCGGTGGTCGTGAACACCGCGCCGCCCGTTCCGAGCAGCAATGATTGTTGCGCATCGATGGGATACACCGCGTAGAAGGTGAATCGGCGCGGTTGCTCGACTTCGACGAACTGCCAGCTCATTCCGCCGTCGACGGTCCTGAACACCGATCCGACGCTGTTGCTCACCAGCCAGCCCGTGTTCGCATCGGCGAAACGCACCTGCGTCAGTTCGTTGACCACGAACGAACTGTCGCGCCAGGTCGCTCCGCCGTCTGTCGTCGTCAGCAGGTATTTCGGTTTCTGTACGGCGAAACCTGTCATGGCATCGCGGAAATCGAGGGAGATGATGTCCGTCCCGATTCCGGCCTGCATGCTCGTCCAGTTCTGGCCGGCATCCACGCTGCGCAGGACAGTGCCGCCTCCGCAGACGGCGACGACGGTCTGCGCATCGGGGAATTCGATATCATAGACCACGGTCGTGATTCCGGTGGAAAACCGCTGCCAGGTCAGGCCGGCATCCGTGCTGCGCGCGATGGCGCCGAGACTGCCGATTCCCCAGAGACTGCCATCGGGAGCCTTGCGCAGCTTCTGCAGCGTGAGCGCGCTGCGCGGCAGCAGCCCCCAGCTGAATCCGCCATCGCTGCTCCGAAGCAGCAGCCCGTTGTTCGTGGACACCACTCCCGTGAGAGCGTCGGTGAACACGATGCTCAGACCGAGAAACGGCGTCGTGCGGAGAATGTTTGACTGCGGCGACCAGGTGATCCCGCCGTCGTTCGTCTGCAGCAGGGCCCCGTTCCCGCCGACGATCCATCCCTTCTGCGCGTCGAGGAACGTGGCATCGAGAAACTCGTTTCCCTCCGGCAACGGATTGAGCCACTGCCATTGGGCTGCGAGCGGCTGTATGCACAGAAGATGGATGCACGTGAGGGCAAGGAAGAACGGAAAACGGATTGCTTTCATCGGGAACCCCGTAGACTCAGACAGACAAAGGGGGAATATATGCCAAGCATGGGACATAATCGAGGGGAATTGTATGCCTCCACGGGGAAATGTAGATTGCGATATTCAGAGAGTATTCCTTTTATCCATCCTCGGAGGATTCGCTCCATGACTGACACTCCCGATCCGAATGCAGCACAGTACGACGGCGCGGGCTTCAGTGCCGTCCCGCCCCCGCCCGTCGAGGCGCTCTCGATAACAGACAAATTCGTCGGAATTATCACCGAACCTTCCGCGACGTATGAAAACGTCCGCGCCGCGGGTGCCCGGACCTCGGACTGGCTGGTGCCCGTCCTGATCACGGCGCTCATCCTGGGCGTCGGCATGTTCCTTCGCTTCTCGAATCCCGCCTTCATGGCAATGATCATCGAACAACAGACGAAAGGACTTGCCGAACGGGTGGAGTCGGGACAGATGACACAGGAGCAGGCCGAGCAGGCCGTGCAGAAGATGGAGAGCATGTCGGGGGTCATGAAAATCGGAGGTACGCTCTCCACGAGTATCGGCTCCATCATCATGTTTTTCGTGATCTGCCTGCTGTACTGGCTGGCGGTTCGCTTCGGAGTGAAGGGTGATGCGACATTCGTCCTGATCCTTTCCGCGGCCGGACTCAGCACCTACATCTCCTGCCTCGATCAGCTGCTGAGCCTGCTGCTGAGCTTCGTGACCGACAAGCCCTTCGCGAACCTGAGTCCCGCCCTGTTCGTCGACGGCGACATGACTTCGATGAGTACGCGCTTCCTGATGATGCTGAATCCCGTGGCCATCTGGTCGTATTACGTTCTGGGAATCGGATTCGAGAAAGTGGCGAACATCAGCCGGACGAAAGGCATGATCGTCGCATTTTCAATCTGGATCCTGTTCTCGCTTCTGGGTGTGCTGGCCGGCGTCGGCGGCATGTAATCCGGTATTGCATCACTTAAGTGAAACGTCCCGCGCGAGGCGGGACGTTTTTGTTATTCTTCGATTTCGATTTTTCGTATGCGGCGTTCGTGCCGTCCGCCCTCGAATGGTGTTTCAAGCCAGATCCTGATCATCTGTTCGGCCAGTCCCCAATCGATCAGGCGCTCGCCGAGCGCGAGCACGTTGGCGTCGTTGTGCAGCCGCGACATGCGCGCGGCTTCAGGGACCTGGCACGATGCGGCGCGGATCCCGCGATGCCTGTTCGCGACGATGCCGATGCCGATCCCGGTGCCGCAGAAAAAGATCCCGCGATCGCATTCTCCGCTCTGGATGGCTGCGGCGGCCGCATGAGCGAAGTCGGGATAATCGACGCTTTCTCCGCTGTCCGTGCCAAAGTCCTTCCACGCGAGACCGAGTGCGTCGAGCAGGGCCTTGGTGCGCTCCTTGTACCCGTATCCTCCGTGATCGGCGGCGAGGGCGATCATGCAGATCCTCCTAGTTGGGCGTGACGCTGCGGCCGATCCAGCCGTAGCAGTCCTTGTTGATCGAGTATGGCTTGCCCTTGGGAATCTTGTTGACGAAAAGATCTTCGGCCGTCGGTGTGAGGCTGTTCAGACGGCTGGAACGCTCGCGCGCCTGGGCCTCGACCTGCGGGTCCTTCGCGGCGCGGCTGTATTCGCTCTGCGCGAGCAGATACACCATCTTGTCGATCACCTTCATGTTCGCCCAGCCGCCGCGCGTGCCTTCGACGCAGCGTGAGACGGCCATTTCGTATGCGTTGGCGACGACCATATGCGGCAGACCCCAGGCGGGATCGAGGGCGGAGGCTTTCTCGGCATGGTTTCGTGCCTCGGAGAGCTTGCCTTCCTGGAGCACCGAACGGGCGAGATTCAGCCATGCTTCCCTGGATTCCGGATCCAGCTCTGTCACCTTCCGATAGGCCACGGATGCGCGCTTGTAGTTCTCGAGGTAAAGCAAGCAGGCACCGAAGCGCTGCCAGTAATTCTTGACGTCGGGGGCGAGCTTCGTCAGCTTCTCGAAGTACACTGCCGCGCTGTCGTACTGCTGTACCAGTTCGTAGAAGCCATTGGCCAGTTCATACAGCTTCGTGACGTTCTCCGGATCGGCGTAGTAGGCATCGCGGAGAACGACGACGTACTCCTCCGGATTTTCCATGAGACTCTTGAGCAGACCCTGAGCCGTTTCGTTGTTCGGATCGCGAAGAAGGATCGCCTGGAGCACCTGGATCGCCTTGGGCTTCAGTTCCGGATCTTTCGAATACAGAACAGCAAGGCGCATGAGCGAGTACATGTCGGCATTCACGTAATCGCTATTGATGCCGTCCTCGTACGCATGGATCGCGTCCATGCTTCGGTCGGTGTACTGGCGTTCGAGCTGGTAACCTTTGATGAGCGAAAACTCGGCCTTGCGGTCCGGAAAAGTCAGCATGGCATTGTCGATGATCGACATCATCGTGTCGGCTGCGCCCTTCTTCACTTCCGGTGTCGCTGCGCGGGTGGCGAGAGTGTCGTACAGGTCGATCATCTTCGTGTGGAATGTGTTGAAGCGCGCGGGATTGAGCTCCATGATCTTCCAGCCTGCGATCTTCGCTGCCTTGAAATCGTTCGTCTTGAAGTATTCGAGGAAAAGGCTCCAGTTGCGGCGGAGGAGGCGTTCGGTCTCATCCGGGCTGCTGTCGTTCTGCGCAAGCACCGTGATCGGCTGTGCCGACAGCAAAAGCACAACAACGATTCCGAGGAGCTTGTTCATAAGGCGGTTCATGCTGCTATCCTCCAGGGTCGAAAAACGAAGAATACTAGTCCTGGCTGCGTACGAACCAGGGCTCACCAACTGTAACGAAGAGCGTGAGACGCAGGATGTTCTGTGTTCCCAGCGACTGCGTTTCACTGCCTCGCCATCCGTATTCCACGGCGATATCGCCGCGATTGCTTCCAAAGATGGGGAAACCGACACCGGCGGTGATGAATTGTTCGGTTCCAGATTGATTGTCGAATGCCACATAGGGTTGCTGCAGGTAGAATCCAAGACGAAACGCTGTCCGGCTCAATGTGCGCGCTTCCGGGTCATTCTTGTATGGGTACCATTCTGCGCCCACTGCCCATTTGTACGCAACGCCCTGTCCGCTTTGTTTCCCCTCGAACATGATCGCTTCTGTCCAATCCTGCCTGCTGTAATCGGCCGCGATGAGCAGTTCGTCGGTCATCTGCCAGGAAATGCCGGCCGAAAGCATGGAGGGAAGGTCCTGCGTTCCGCTTGCACCGGTCAGTGTGGAATCCTCCGTGGAGTATTCGTACACCAGGTTACGGGTTGCATTGAGGGCGGCCGCGGTGCGCAGCGCGACTCCGATGCTGACATCCCGGATGCCGTCGTACAGCAGACCCAGGAGGAAGCCCGATCCGCTGTGGCTCGTCGCACGCGTCTGCCTGGCCGAGTACCACAATCCGTTTTTGAAACTCAGCTCCCAGTTCTGGTCGATATTACCGAAATAGTAATTATACGCCGCGCCGATCTTCACATGCGCCAGCGGTTCGGCCGAGAGCCCCGCGCGGAAAAGCGAAATCCCGCCCGCGCCCTCATAGTTGACCGTATAGGGCTCGCCTTCTATCGTGCCGGATCCCAGGGTTTTGTACACGGACCGGCTGACAGGCATGATAGCGGAACCGAGGCGAAGGCGCAGGCTTTCCTCGAGTGGCATCACGAAATGGAATCCCTTGATCGCTCCGCTGCTGACGGTGTTATCGGAATGGGACATCGTGACATGTTCGAAGGACATGCCGCCCTGGAGACGGAGTTCCCGTACATCGGACCAGGCTGCCGGATTGATGCTGTTGATGTCCGTGGCCGACAGCAGCCCGGCTGCGGCCGTCCCCATCCCGCGCTGACGCGACGTCACCATCAGGTCCAGTTCGCCGATCCCGAAGCGCGACTCGATCGTGCCGCCGTTCTGCGCGCTGGCGAGACTCGTACACAACAACAATGCGAAGATGGTTTTTTTCATGTCGCTCAGGGTTGGGAAGTATAGGTCACGACAAGGCGCGGGCGCTTGTCCGCCGCTGCGTGCGCACCGTAGATGGCCATTCGGTCAAGATCCGTGTTCTCGTTCATGGCCAGGAGAATCAGTCCGTAATTCCCCTTGCCGTTCACCCAGCTCTGCACCGCACGTGTGAGCAGCACTCCGTCCGCGATGAATACACCGGGCATCGCGGCGTCGGTGCGTGAAATGATTCCACCGCTTCTAAGCGTGTTCTTCGTGCTGTCGACGTTCTCATACACGAGAACGGTATCCGCGCCCTGATAGTAATGGGTGCTGAGCCCGGGATCCTTCGTCAGATAGAGCGTCGCGTAATTGATGATGCTGGCGGGAGGGATGGCGGAGACGTCGAAGAACAGGTTTCCACGAATCGACACACCGCCTTGAAGGATAATGCGCTCGGCATCCTCGCGTTTCTCCCCTGTCACGATATACGTGTCATCCCCGGTGTCACCGTAAAGTGTATCTAACTTGCCGGCTGTCTCCATGACGACGATCAGCCGCGGAGGACTGGCATTCGCTATTTCAAGCGATTGGAAGCTGCGTATGATCCCGCTTCCCGGTGCTTCCAGCAGCACGCCATAGTTCTTCGTGAAATTGCCTTCCTGACTGTTCACAAGCCACTTCCGGATCAGAACGCTGTCGATCGCCATCTCGAGACTGTCGGTCTCTCCGAGGGTTCCTTCGAAGACGCCCGCCGGGGTCGCCTCGTACTTCAGCTTCCCGAGGCGAAGACTGTCGGACGTGATCGTGAAGGAGTTCCAGAAACTCGTGATTTCTTTCGCCTCGAGGCGGTACGAAGCGGCACTGCCGCCGATATTGTACGGGCGGGAACGAAGCCGGATAACCGCCGAAACGATGCGTCCGCCGTTCCCGATCGTGTCCGGGAGATACAGCCAGCGCAGCAGCGCACGGCTCTCAAATCCATCGGCCGCTCCGACGGAGAGCACGGTCGACGCTGCATGCGTCATCGGGTAACTGTATGTCGCATGCCGCATCGATGCGGAATCGCGCTGGCTGTCGAAGCGCAGCGCTCCGATAAGGTCTTCGTCGGGGATCAGGCCTATTCCCGTAGGATCGGGGTCATTTTGGCAAGCCGTCAGAAACAGCAGAAAGAGAGCAAGAGCGGAGACGATACGCACGTGTGGGCGGTCCTGTTTATTCGTTATGCTGCCGGAACCGCTTCCGGCGGGAATAGTGGGATAAAATACTGCATCCCACCTATCACCGGCAAGGGAGAATTCCCTGACACCGCGTCATGGGGTCGATCTCCGGGATTGGAATCCTGCCGAGCTTCTGTTATTTCTTCTTGAGCAGGTTTTTATACAGCTCAATATACTTCTGGGCGGAGGCATCCCATGAATAGTCCTTCGCCATCGCGCGCTTCATGGCCGCATGCCAGATCTTTTCATCGCTGAATGCCGCGAGCGCGCGCTTGATTGCATCCACCATCTGCTTCGCATTGTATTTCTCGAAAACGAAACCGGTGCCGGCCTTGGGTTTGAGGTCGAGATCCTCGACCGTATCCGTGAGTCCGCCCGTCGATCGCACGATGGGAAGCGTACCGTAGCGCAGGCTGTACATCTGGTTCAGTCCGCAAGGCTCGTACTTCGAAGGCATGAGGAACATATCGGCCCCCGCTTCGATAAGGTGCGCCAGATCCTCGTCGAAACCGATATGCGCACCGATTTTCTTCTTGAACTTCCTGGCGGCTTTCGTGAACAGATCCTCGTATCTCTTCTCCCCTGAACCGAGCACGACAAGCTGCAGTTCGAGCTTCATCATTTCTTCGAGCTTCTCTTCGATGAGGTCGAAACCTTTCTGATCCGCCAGGCGCGAGACGATTCCGACGACGGGCACACGCGGATCGTACGGAAGATTGAAGCGATCGCACAGTGCCTTCTTGTTCTCCAGCTTGTCTTCAAGTGTCAGTGCCGAATAGTTTTTCGGAATGACCTTGTCGACTTCCGGATTCCAGAGATGGATGTCCATTCCGTTGAGGATGCCGACGGTCTTCCTCGCCTTCTTCTTGAACACGTCCTCGAGACCGTATCCGTATTCCTTCGTGCTGCGCACTTCCTTGGCGTAGGTGGGACTGACTGTCGTGATCGCATCGGCATACATCAGTCCGGCTTTCAGCAGGTTCACGTCCCCGTGGTATTCCACGCCCTCCATCTTGAAGGCTTTCGCGGGGAGACCTGTTTTCACGAAGGACTCCTTCGGGAAAATTCCCTGGTACGCCGCATTGTGCACCGTGAACACGACCTTCGTGTTTTTGAACAGCGGCTCGTTCGCGTATTCCGTCTTGAGCAGCGCCGCGATCAGGCCGGTCTGCCAGTCGTTGAGATGAATGATATCGGGTTTCCAACCGAGCAGGATCAGCGTTTCGATCACCCCGCGACAGAAAAACATGAAGCGGTCGTCATTGTCAGGCCATGCGATCTTCGTCTTCGGATCGGTATAGAGATCGGGGCGGCAGTAGAGCTGCTCGTTGCTGAGAAAATAGACCTGGACTTTCGTCTTGATATTCGTCAGGAATGAACTTTTGACACTGGCCAGGAACGTGCGCTCACCCAGTTGGATGGGCATGTCCGTCAGACGCTTGATGTCGTGAATCTTGAATTTGCGATCACTTACAGCGGCGAATTTGGGCATGATGATGCGGATATCGTGGCCGAGTTCGCGCACGACTTGCGGGAGAGCGGCTGAAACATCCGCCAGTCCACCCGTTTTGGCGAAAGGAACTACTTCGCTGGAAACGAAGAGAATACTCATGGGTTTCGCCATAAACTGCTCCGGGGAAAATGAATGAGAGACTCTACCAAGATGCAAAAGTACGAAAATTGTGAAAAATCTACAATTTACACTCTTTCTCGTCTTTTCATGGCGGAGAGATCCGACATCACGCCTGTCAGTCAATACAGCCGGAGCAGCTCGGTTTCCGGAAAATACCTGCGCAGGATTTCACCGGAGGAAAGTCCTGACCGCGCCATCCCGATCGCACCCCATTGACACATCCCGACCCCGTGTCCGTTTCCGCCGCCCTCGATGCGCACGCGCTCGATCCAGTTGGCAGCGTTCCGGGTGATCGCCAGGTCAAAGAGAGTGGATCGCAGGGGCTGGTCGCCCCCCGGCCGCCGCAAACCCCAACGGACTTTATCCCCATGAAGATAATAGGCGCGCTGCTGCAGACGGTTTCCCATCACGACCTGCAGCGTGGTGACGCGTCCCGACTTCCCGCGTTTGAGGATGTTCAAATCCAGCAGGTACCATCGCGATTCGGGTATGTCGGTGGGCAGGATGGCATCGTTGGCCGAGGGGAGGAAGGTGCGGAGGATGGTTTCCATTTCCTCGCGCGAGTAGTCCTCGGTCCACCTGTACGACGGCGAGATCCGGCAGTAATCTCCCGTATTGCCGCGATCCCTTCCACCTGTCAGATACGGCTTCGACTGCGGGCGCAGCCAGACCAGCGACGATGCTTCCGTGTGTCCCCCGCAGGTCGAATGGAAATAGCACTCTGACAGCTTCCCGCCATACGTGAGCACCTGTCCCTTCGTTCTTTCGACAGCCCGTGTCGCCAGTTCGTCACGAGAGCCGATGCCGCCGAACACCTGGTCTCGCGTGTCGTCGTAGACGTCGAACAGCCGCGCGAGCGGAAGCATGATTTTCCCGAGAGCGTAGGTGCGCGCCAGGATGGCCTGCGCTTCCACGGCTGACTGCTCGTCTTCCTTGCGGTTCCGGCCGATCTCCCTCGGGACGACGCTTTTCAGGTATTCCTCGAGCGGCAGCGTATTGATGACATACAGATGCTGGCCGTCGGAAGCGATCACGAGCGTGTCGCTGTATATGCGATCGCTCAGCGTGAAGACAGATCCCGGCTGCTTGAAAAAGCATCGGGCCACTCCCCGGAATCGGCGCGCCGGCTTCCCGTCCACGAGCACCTGAATCGTTCCGCCCGTGTCGAGCCTGCAGCGCAGTTCGCGGTAACCGTCAAGCGAATAGCGACCGCCGGTCGTCAGCAGGCTCGCACCGTCCTGGATGCCGATCGCAATTTCCCGCGCTCGGTCGGCGATGCAGACGCGGATGCGCGGCTCTCGGCCCGTTCCGGTGTCGGTGGAGGTTCGGAGCTGCCGCTCGAGCGGTGCCGAGCACCCGGAGGCGACGAGGAGAAACAGAAATGGAAGGACTGCCGAACGACGCATCAACCGGCTCCCGATACGACGAGTGATTCAATGATACGAGAAAGGGCATGTCTTGCGGCATGCCCTCGAAAATCTTCGGTGCGATCGTCCTCAGCGGAACATCGCCTTGATGCTTCCCCATGTCCGTTTGACGCTGCTGACACTGTGGGAAACGGTGATCTCGTTGGAATAGGAGGACGGTCCGGAAGCGCTTTCCACGATCCTGAGACGATACACGTAGATGCTTTCCGAATCCTTGTACGCGGAGCGATCGATATAGCTGTACAGCGAGTTCGATCCCTTTGGCGTGACGGTCGCAAGACTGACGAACTCACCGGACTGACCGGCCTTGCGCTGGATTTCATAGCGCAGCAGACTCGACTCCGAACGGGTCTTCCATTCAAGGACGATATTGTCTCCGTCGCTCCTGCCATTGAAATACTCCAGGAACGCACCGCTGATTGCGCTTCCCGCAAGCAGAAGAACGGCAAAGAGTATGCTGATGAAGTGTTTCATGGCGTGTGGTTTACTCCAAGTCAGGTAAAATGTAGGGGGAATTCCGTTCATTGTCAAGAGATTTCTCTGTTCCTTCGTCGTTCCGCCGAATTCGTGCGAACGACCTCTCACTGGCCCGCTCCATGCGACGGCGTTTTGCATGGAATCGTGTTTTCAAGGTCGATAGCTTGCATGATCGCATCACCAACAGGGAGACACACAATGACGCGATTCATTCCTCATTTCGTTCAACTTTTCCTGCTATTATTCGCAGCGACGCTGCATGCGCAGCAGATTGTCGTCAATGAGATCATGTTCGCTCCCTCGGCGGGAGCGGCCGAGTGGATCGAACTATTCAATCCGGGGCAGACCGGATGCAGCATCAAGGGGTGGACGCTGAGCGACAGGAGCGGGGGCACAGCTGTGCTGACGACCGAGGATGTCATTCTTCCATCCGGCGGATATGTCATCATCGCGCAATCCATGCCGCTGGCACCCGGCTGGGAATCACCGCCGGCACCGGTGCTTCTTCCGTCGAATTTTCCCTCGCTCAACAACAGCGGCGATGATCTCGTGCTGCGCAATGACGCAGGCAGCACCACCGATTCCGTGGCCTATGCGGGCAGCTGGTCCGCGAAGCGCGGCGTATCGGCCGAGCGCATCCGCAGCGACCTCGCACCGCTGCGCGAGAACTGGACTGCCTGCACGATGACCGCCGGCGGTACGCCGGGCCGGCAGAACAGCGCCTCCATGCCTCCGCCGGAGCCTCTTCCCCGCGCGAGTCTCATCATCAATGAACTGCTGTCCGCGCCTTTGCCGGATCGCGGTGAGTGGATTGAATTGTACAATCCGATGCAGGATTCGATCTCCATTGCGCGGTGGTCGCTCGCGGGCAGGAGCGACACGCACGGCAGCCGGCCACGCATGACTTTGCCCCCCGATGCGGGCGCCGTTCCCCCTTCCGGATTTGCCGTGATTGCCTCGGACTCGAGTGTGCTGTTCGATTTTCCAAACCTGGTTTCCGCCTCTGGAGTGCTCCTGCTGATACTGGACCGCAGCACGCTCGGGCTCGACAACAGCGAGGACGAGTTGCTGCTGCTCGACGTCGCGGAGACGACGATCGACAGCATCTGGTATCGTGAGGATTGGCACCATCCGTTGCTCTCGAGCAGCACGGGTGTCTCGCTCGAACTCATGCATCCGGCTTTCCATGAGCTCGGAGGAATCGCCTGGAGTTCCTGCGCTGCACCGGAAGGCGGCACACCGGGCATGAGGAATTCCATCTACTCGGACATCCCGCCGCGATCGGCCGCGGATGCCGCGTCGGTCTCCGTCGCTCCGAATCCCTTTTCACCGGATGGCGACGGTCATGAAGATCATTGCCTGTTCCGCTGCGCGTTGCCGGCGAGCGTCAATCAGGTGCGGCTCAGAATATACGACGTGGAAGGCCGGCCGGTCGCCACGCTGATGAATAATCAGCCCATGGGACGCGAAGGCTTCATAGTCTGGGACGGGATGGATGATGCAGGGCGGCGTGCACGTGTCGGCGCATATACGGCGCTGCTCGAGGGACTCGATCCATACATGAACACGGTCGCTGCGGCGAAGACCGTCGTTGTCGTCGCGCGGAGGTTATGAGCGCCTGCCCTCGGAATGGAGCAGCGCTTCCATCGACTTCTTCAATTCCTCGATCTGGAAAGGTTTCGAGAAATACGCGTTGCAGCCGGCTT
>CAZWNO010000001.1:0-28612 GCA_964635845.1 uncultured Chromatiales bacterium | reverse complement strand
GGATACGATCCTTGGGAAATGCGTGCGCGGTCACTGCGATGATCGGGATGCCTCCGAAACGATCGTCGCGCCGAATCCGCTTCGTCAGCGAAATGCCGTCCTCATCACCCTGCAGGGACAGATCCATCAGCACGAGATCGATGTTCGTCGACTCGACGATGCTCCACGCGGCATCCGCCGTTGACGCGATGTGCAGGTTGTAGTCCCGCGCGAGCAGCGATGACATATACTCCTGCGTCTCCTCGTCGTCTTCGACAAACAGCACGGTGCGGAGACCTTCGACATGCGGCGCCTGATAGAGAGACTCGACATCGACCGCCTCGGGGAAGGTGCCCTCGTCCAGTATGCGCGCTTCCTCGACGCGTTCGGCCAGGAACTGCAGCGTGAAGATGGAACCCTTCCCTTTCCGGCTCTTCACCGTGATCGAGCCGCGGTTGAGTTCGACGTATTTTTTCGTGAGGGAGAGGCCGAGACCGAGTCCGTCGAACGGGCGGGTGTATCCTGAGGCTTCCTGAGAAAACACGCTGAAGACCTTCGGCAGGTATTCCGGCGCCATGCCGATCCCGGTATCCGCGATTTCGATGCAGACCCGACGATCCTGGCAATAGACGCGGACGTCGATCTGTCCCTTCTTCGTGAACTTGATCGCGTTGTCGATCACGTTCGAAACCGCCTGATCGATGCAGTAGCGGTCGGCGTAGAGGATCGCGGCCGGACATTCCGTGCGGTAATTGAGCAGGAGCCCTTTCTTGTGCGCAAGTGATTTCAACTCATGCACCAGCTCCTCGATGCGATCGGAGACGCGAATCTCCTCCGGCTGAACACTGAACGTTCCTACCTGGATGCTGGAGATGTTGAGGATATGCTCGACGGTGCGCATGAGGCGCTGGCTGCCGCGCCGGATGGCCTGGAAATAGGATTCCATTTCCGGATACAACTGTCCGATAAGCTCGTTCGTGATCAGGTTGCTGTATCCGATGATGATATGCAGCGGCGTGCGGATTTCGTGGGAGATGTTCGCGATGAACGCGTCCTTGAGCTTATCCGATTGTTCCGCCCGCTCCTTCGCCGCGATCAGTTCCGCTTTCTGCCGCTCCTGCTGCGTGATGTCGCGGATGACGATATGACGCGCCTCTTTCTCGCCATAGGTGATCGGAATGGCTGTCAGCTCGATATCGATGATCTGGCCGTCGAGCTTCTCGAGCTGGCCTTTGACATCGTAGATTTCCTCGCTCTGACGGAGGAGATACTCGAAGCGATTATCGTCCCGGCGCTCGAAATCCGTCATGATGAAATCGAATACCGACCGGTCGACCAATTCCTCGACTGTCGAGGCGTCGAACATGCGCAGGCTGGCATCATTGACGAATACGATGAGATCGTTGACTATGACGATAAGAGGGAAAGGGGACAGCTGCACCAGCCGCCGGTATCGTTTCTCGCTTTCGGCCAGCTGGTCGATGTTGCGCTGCTGCAGCGCGAACACGCGCCGCTGCTGGAAGATGATGACGGCAATGATGCCGAGTGCGAGCGTCAGCAGCACTATCGTGCCACTGACGAGCGCAATCCACAACGTTTGCGAATCGGTCATGGAACTCTCTTTGTTGTGTCGGATGCGAACAACGCCGATGCATCAGACGAAGGAGATCATGTCAAGACTCTGAAGGCAAGAACTTTGGTTGATAGAATACGATTTTGGACCGGGAAATGCCACCTCGGGCAGCCGGGCGAGAAACCGGCTTATGGTATTTCCACGGGCGATGTTTCCGTCCCGCCTTTACCACGGATGAACCGCACGATTGACCGTACACCATGCTGTGGTCCTCCTGTGCTCAGGAAGCCGATGGAATACATGATGTTCTTGGAGACGTTCATCGCCGCATGAATCACCCAGGCACTGAGCATGCCCACTTCCTTGTCCTCGAGAAGCTGATCGATGAACGTGAAGACAAGAAGATTTCCGGCAAAATACACCAGTACTCCGGATGCGACCCAGAAGACGGGATTATCGACCAGCAGTACGCTGCTGTCGCGCATCTCCTTCACAAGCGTCATGACCGCAAGAAAAACGAACACCACGCTTTCGATCGAGAGAAAGATGCTGTGAAACTTATCGGAGACCGTGAGCAGGAATGACGCAAGTCCCCAGATCACGACGAAGACCGGAATGCTCCACAGCAGGATTCGCCGCAGTCGATTCCCCTCGAGCAGCGACGTGAACATCATGATGAGCAGTGTATACTCGACTGCTGTGTAGGTATTGTACAGCCAGAGGTTCTTGAGTTCAATTCTGGAAAGAACGAGTCCCGTGACCTCCGTGAAGAGGGTGAACGCCAGGAGGTACACGAAATATTTGAGTGCGGGACTGAGCTTTCCGTATCCGAGCAGCCCGAGCGCCAGCGGGACGACCACGGTGAACGCGGCGTAGAACGCGATGGCAAAAACAGTCGACCAGTCCAGTCCCGCTCCCTGAACCTGCAACAGGAGGAATTCATGCATCATCGCGGCCGGGAAGAAAAATAACAGCACGGAAGTCCTCATGGAGGAATTGCAGGAACCACACGGGAAGATACATCGAGATGGTTGCCTGTTCAAAAGACAACCATCTCGTGTTTTCGGGAAAAATACTTATGTCCGCGGCAATCGCCAAACCGGATCGATGTGCGGATTCCGGCTTATCCGCGCCCCGGCCAGTCCAATCCGCGCCGGTGAGAGCCGCGCCGGTGAGAGCCGCGCTTCAGGAATTCAACGCATTCGATTCTTCATGGAAGCGGGATATCGGCAGCGCGTGACCGAAGACGAATCCTTTGGTGAGGTCCTGTCCAAAAGCATCCACACCGACCATCACCATCTGGGGATGACCTTCGGCATCGATGCCGTAGTAGTACCGGACACCCACCGTATCTTCCTGCATCAGCAGCTGTTCGATTGCGGTCCGGCTGAAATATCTGCCTTTCACCGCTCCGGTACCGGCTGATTTCCGATAGTTGCGCGTGAGTTCACCCGCTTCCGCGAGTGCGATCGTGTGATCCTCAAAGCCTGTGAAGACGGGCCGGCGGCGTTCGCTGGTGACGGCGGGGGCTGGCGGCGCCGTCGGGGCGTCGACATAGAGCTTCCTCAGATCGATCTGCGCCCGCTGATCCAACCGACGATTTTTCTCATTCATTTAATATCCTCTTCGTCCATTTCTCGGTTGTGACGTGGAATGCCTCAGTCGGCGATCAGCTGTTGAGCGGGTTGAAGGTTCCGCAGAAGGGAGGACAGGGGACGGAGCGTTCGGCGATGAAGCCGTCAACCAGATCCTTGCCGTACTCGTCGACACCGACCATGATCAGCACCGGACGGCCGTTGTTTTCCTTCGCGTAGTAGTAGCGAATCCCGACGGCGCCTTCCTGCGAGAGCACCTGCTCGATCGCGGCGCGTCCGAAGAAGCCTCCCTTGATCGCGCCCTTGCCAGCGCTCATGCGGTAGTTGCGCGTCAGATCACTGGCCTCCTCGATCGCGATCGTGTGATCCTCGAATCCGGTGAACACCGGGCGGGTGCGCTCGCGCACTACCGGCTGGGCCGGTGCGATCGGTGCATCGGTGAAAATATCAGTGAGAGTACGGACGGTGGCGACGGGGGTGGTTTCCTGCTTCATTGCGTTATTCCTTGTTTTCAGTAGTTGAATATTTGCTTGTGTGTGTTCGATCAGGATCATGCTGTTCTGAATGTCGGGCTGCATCGGTTTTCCGCGGCCGAGAGCGTGTGCTCGTTTCTCAGCTGTTGAGGGGATTGAAGGTTCCGCAGAAGGGAGGACAAGGGACGGAGCGCTCGGCGATGAAGCCGTCGACCAGGTCCTTGCCGTACTCGTCGACACCGACCATGATCAGCACCGGACGGCCGTTGTTTTCCTTCGCGTAGTAGTAGCGAATCCCGACGGCGCCTTCCTGCGAGAGCACCTGCTCGATCGCGGCGCGTCCGAAGAAGCCTCCCTTGATCGCGCCCTTGCCAGCGCTCATGCGGTAGTTGCGCGTCAGATCACTGGCCTCCTCGATCGCGATCGTGTGGTCCTCGAGTCCGGTGAACACCGGGCGGGTGCGCTCGCGCACTACAGGCTGGGCCGGTGCGATCGGTGCATCGATGAACAGATCGGTCAGCGTGCGTGTGGCGACAGTTGCATTCGTGGTTTCCATCATGTACCTCAGATGTGTTGTGAGAAAAAATGTGGCGTGTGATCTATTGTCATTGTTTCAGTGTATTATGGGTTGTTATATCATTGGTAAAACGCATGTAAACAATGCTTTAAATTAGGATATTACGGATAATAATATCTTTTATTAGAATACTTCTCTACTTTGCGATCTGCCCGATAAGCATACAAATCAGGGAAGACGGATTCAGCCTATTTCAAAGAGCGCTATGTCGTTACTTCACTGCGTTGATGAGGCGTTTGGCAGGCCGTTCGCAGACAGAGACCGCAAACGAACACGCCTTCATTCCCGGCATTGATGGCAGCACGTCGGGAGTGCCGCCGACCGAATCGTGATACAGGTGCCCCTGGAAAACCTCGCACACAGTATCAGAATCCGATCACAGCCGCCTCCATTCCTGATGGGACATCACGTTTCCACCGGTCCATACTGCTCGGAACGGCATGTCCGAGGTAGGACATTTCCGAGCATAATATCTCCAATATACCTCGTAGGGCGTAATATAATTAACAGATCATTACAAATACAATAAAAATATGTAATGAAAGCCATAAAAATTACGAATCATTTGCATTCGTTTTTCGGCTTCGTATCATGTCCGTTTCCGCTTCATGTCCGGCATCTTGCGTTTTAAATTTTTAACTCTTTGTTTCAACAGCTCTTATGCATCCACGTTTTCCCGATCCGACCCGTGGTTCCGCCACAGACATCATCCCCTGCGCCGACTATGGAATGGAAGTACTGAGTATGGTTAATGTCTGCCCCATTGATTTCCGCATTCCGGAAGCACGTTGCCGGAATTATCAGAAGAGGTAAAGTGCCGGACTGAATCCTGAGAAGATAGTCGAGGCTTTCGCCATACGGTCCCGTCGGTGCAGACGGCTCTACCCCCTCAATTCCCCCGAAGAGGGGACGTCGTGCATTCTCCTCTTCGTGCATTGACTGCGAGCGGTCGAGCGTGTACTTTATCGCATATGAGCCGATTCATCGCATCAGCATTCCTGATGGTACTCCTGTCGACATCGCTGGCGCTTGCGCAGGATTCCGCACAGCCGTCCTGTCCCTCGCCGCCGTTCGTCAGAGGACTGCGCGTCTATGCCGGGAGCGATGAGACGAACCTTCCGGTCATGATCAAGGCCGACAGCAGCGCCCGGGAGTTTCCGCTGCCCGCGTTCATCACCATACGTTTCGACGTGGCGGAAGAGATGCCGCCACGACTCGCCATCCGTTTCCACCATTGCGACAAGGACTGGAACATTGACACGGATTACTTCGTCCGTGATGACTTCTTCACCTACTCGCGGATTCTTTTTTACGAGCAGGCCTCGGCCGGGATCGACCACTATAGATGGCGCTTCACGAACAGTTTCCCCAGCCCGGAGCATCCCTTCGTCCGATTCCTGTATTCGGGAAACTGGATCTTCGATGTCACGGACGAAGACGATGAGGAAACGATCTACGCTTCGGGACGCTTCATCGTCGTCGAACAGGCCACGACCGCGGCACTCGAAGTGCGGAACGATTACTGGACACCATGGGATATGCCCTTCGATCAGGTGCATCGGCTTCGTCTGTCGCTGCGCATCCCCAATCCGGGTCCGCTGTTTCCCGATTATGTCCGCACAGTAGATTTTTATCGGAATTTCGATCTCTACAGGCACTACCGCGTCGACAGCTACGACCGCCGGGACAACACTTTCGTGGAAGGCATGGGCATGGACCGCAAGACCTTCACGTACGAGAATATCCCCGCCGGTAACGGATACCGGCTTTTCGACCTGAGGCGTCCGGCGGTGTATCCCGCCCGTCAGATCGCACGCAAGTTTGAAGGCGCCGATTTCACGCGCTTCCGCTTCGGGACGGATCTCAGCATGTATTACGGATCCGCGATCAGCGAACCGCTGCACAGCTTCGATGCCGATTACCTCTGCGTGGAATTCGAACTCGAACATCCGTTTATCGGGGATGCGGACGTGTTCGTCGCCGGCATCTTCAACAACTGGGACCCGCAGCCCGACGACCGCATGACCTACGACGAGGAATCCGGGCATTACTTCCTGCATCGCTGGCTGCTGCGCGGCGCGTACGATTACCAGTATGTCGTCGGCCGCTACGACGACGAACTCGGGTACGTCGCGGAAGCCGACTGGCTGCGGCTGGAGGGAAACGGCTGGGGCGCGAACAACCTGTACTGGGCGATTATCTATTACGACGACGATCAATTCGGCGGCGTCAACAGGGCGGTGGGATTCGCGTTCCGGGTTGCGGGGAGATGACAATCGACGAAGCACATAGCGCGGTTCGCGCACCTGCCGCGAGTGTCGTCACCACCGTGTACAACCGGCGCGACATACTGCCCCGCGCCATGCGCAGCGTTCTCGCCCAGAGCTTCACGGATTTCGAATACATCATTGTCGATGACGGTTCGACCGACGGTTCCGCTGACATGGCGGAGTCGATCGCGGATCCGCGCGTCAACGTCGTGCGCTTGCCGCACCGCGGACGCGCCGCGGCACTGAACGCGGCGTTCGCGCTCTGCCGGGGCGAGTTCATCCTCATTCAGGATTCCGATGACGTCGCGCTGCCCGAACGCTTCGCGAAACAGATCGCGTTCCTGCGTGTGCATCCCGAGGTGGGGATGCTGGGGTGCCAGTGCGTCGTCGTCGAAGATGATAAAAGGACACCGCGACCTTTTCGGCTCCCGACTGACCACGCGGAGATCCTCCCGCTCATGATGCTCACCAGCGCTGTGCCTTTCTGCGCCGGCGCCATCCGGCGCAGCGCGGCCGAGGCCGCCGGGAAATTCGACGAGTCGCTCATCGCAACGGAAGATTATGACTTTCAACTCCGCATGCTCCCGCTTGCAGGTTTTCACAATCTCGCGGATGAATTGCAGCGAATCCATGTGTCGGCGGATTCGTTGAGCACGCTTCATCGCAGGGAGCAGGACAGGATCACGATGGACCGGGCGCTGCGTTTCCTGTCCGACGAGTCCCTGGGCGGTGTCGTGTTCCCGGCTCGGACAGAACGGAGTCTCTGCGAGGCGCGGGTGCATTACTATTACGGCGACAGCCGCGACGTCCGGCGGATACTGGCGCCGCTGCTGAGGACATCCCCCCTGGATATTCGGATATGGCGGTATTATTTACCGGCCTGCCTGGGAACCGCCTTCCTTTCGGCCGCACGACGCAACGCGTTCGTCCGTCTGCTGGCTCGCGGTCTCAAGCGCGTCCGTATCCTACGGCAGCACTTCCTTCCCTGACAGCATCCGATAGACCTCGCGCATCGCTTCCGCCTCGTCCTCGGGGCGATGGGCTGCGTGGAATTCAGGAAACGCAGGGGTGAAATGCTGCCTGCCGAGCGCGACCGCCTGACGGATCGCGCGTTCGAGGTCCGCTGTGGACGCAGGATCATAATACAACCCGATGCGGTACTCCCGCTCCTGCTCGATGAAGGCGCCCATCCGGGGAGCAATCACCGGACAGCCGTGCGATGCGTACAGCATCGCCGTACCGGAATGGAGTATTCGCCGATAGGGCAGCGCCCCGAAATCCGCGGCATCCATGAGGGCGGCGCACTCGTCGTCGCTGACGAAGCGGTCGATCACGACCGTCCGCAGTCCCCCGCGCATCGCATGCCCCACGAGCTGCGTCATGCCCCGGCCGGCGCAGACGAGGAGCAGGGACGGTTCGCGCAGCTCATCACAGATCCGGATGAAGTCGTCGTAGCCCTTGTACGGTTTCACCGTCCCGAAGAGCAGGATGACGAGGGCATCATCGGCGATGCCCAGTTCCTCCCGCTTTGTCCGCCGGCGCTGCTCCGAGAACGGCGGCACCTCGTAGATGCAATGCCGTACCACCCGCACATTCCACGTCCGGCCGTGGACGGCAAACAGCAGTCGCTCTCCCTCGTTCGAAAGCGTGGTCGCAAGATCCGCGCCCTGAAAGAGCGCGGTGAGGAAGCATCGCTCCCATCGGCGAAACGGAAAATCGTGCGCTCCTTCGTCATGGAGTGTGAATACGAAGCGGAATCCGAGCGCGCGAAGTGCCGCGAGCAGCATGGCGCTGCGCAGGCCTCGCAGCAAGGCCGCAGGAAGCGTGCCACCTGCGTACAGATATGCGGGATAGTGCATGTGGATGATCCGGCGGCTACGCCTCCTTCCAACGTGCGAAGCCACGCCGTGCGAGGCCACGTCGTGCGAGGCCACGTCGTGCAGGGGGAAGACGCGCCGGAGGGCATCACGAAGACATGCGCGAAAATGCAGCGGGCGGAATTCGATCGTTTCCACGTCGTCCCGGATCAGCGCATACACGCGCTGAAGATGCGGATTCGTTTCGTCGAAGGGACCATCGACATACACGACAACCGGATCCGCAGGTCCGTTGTATTCTTCGGAACGCGAACCGGCCATCGTGGCGCGCAGCGATCGGAGGATATCGGGCGCGAACAGCGCGTATCCCGCTGCAACGCACAGGAGCGTCGCGCCGGCGGTCGCGAGCGTCATCCCGAGCGCCGGCAAGCGCAGCGCATTCAGGCCGAAGGCGAGCAGCACCGTGAACGCGGATGCCAGGAGCCCCGGTATCCAGGCGATCAGCAGGGGACGCAGGGGACGCGCGAAGCTCTTCCGGATCATCTCGAGGAAATAGACGTTCAGGATCGTATTCACCAAGACGAATCCGATGACGAAAGTGCGGAGATCGGTGAGCGACAGGAGCACAAATGACGGCAGCAGCACCGCTGCGGACACAAGGGAATAACGGAGCACTCTTCGCTCGTCACCGAGCGCGATCAGCGCCTGCGCGCCCAGGGCCAGCAGCGATTGCCGCATCGCTTCGATGGTCAGCATTTGAAAAATGAAGATGCTGCCCGACCAGGAATCCCCGAGCAGCAGGGGAATCGCAGTATCCGCGGTCGCAAACGCGATGGCGAGCACGGGAAGCAATATCGCGTTCATGAATCGCGTATCCGCGCAGAAGAGGCGGTATACGCGTTCCCGGTCGGATGCCGCCTCGACATAGCGCGGGTAGGAGAGGAGCCGCAGGACCCCGGCGACAAACTCCTGTGCCACGGCGATGACGCGATAGCAGAGGTGGTAGATTCCGAGCATCGCGGCACCCAGGTTGCCCGCGACTACCAGGTCGTCGAAGGTCGTCGTGAGGTAGGTGGCACTGTCGATGGAAAAAATCCGCCAACCGGCGAGAAAGCTCCGTATCCGTATGCCCTGATGGAAAAACCGCGAGGATAACAGCGCGCTGGCCTTCCAGTAGGCGGCCAGCCGCAGTAGATGCAGGGCGAGAAGATAGAGCGCGAATGCCGCGATATCCCCCGTCAGAACGAAAAAAACCGACGCCGGCACCCAGGCAAGGATGCTGCTCATCGCGTCGGTTCGCGCGAGATGCGGAAACTCCTGCCTTCGCAGTAACTCAGCGCGCGGCGCGGTCTGCAGCACCTGCAGAGGCAGCACGGGCAGACCCCACAGCAGGAGCCGCTCAAGTCCCGGAATCCTGAACAGCGTCTCGATGCTGCCGGCCGCGGCGGCAGCTCCCGCGACGACAGCGACGGCGAGGCCGAAGCCGACAACGACGACGGACAGCGCGCGCGGCGACGCTCCACCACCCTCGCGCACGAGCAGCGGTTCGTTGCCGAAGGAAAGCAGGAGAAAAAGGATGGCCAGCACCGTCACGAGAAACGCGATCGCACCGTATTCCGCGGGCGTGACCGCGCGCGCGATGAGGACATGCAGCGACAGCGTGGCAGCCGCAGCCAGTACCCGCGAGAACAGCGTTCTCCCATAGGCCTCGATATGCCGCATCCCTTCAGGCACGGGATTCATGTTCACCTGTCTCCGCGTGTTACGGACGAACCCGGAGCACCATCATCGTGACGTCATCGTGCTGGTCGGTACCCTCGGTGTGCCGCTGCGCTTCAGTGACGATCTGGAACAGGATGTCCTGAGCGGACTGCGATGCCGTGCTGCGCACCGTATCGCGCAGTCTTCGTATTCCGAACTCCTCACCGGCCTCGTTCGCGCTTTCGATGATGCCATCGGTATACAGAACCAGAATGTCATCGGGCTGCAGCTGCAGACGCTCTTCATGGTACTCGGTCTCCTGCATCATGCCGAGCGGGTAATGCGCTCCGTTCTCCGACCATTCGATGAGGAACGCCTCACCCTCGCGCACGAGCAGGGGCTTAGGCAGACCTGCATTCGTGAAATGCAGTTCCAGCGTGTGTTCATCGAGCACCGCGAAGCACACCGCCGAGAACATCTGCCGGTACGTATCGCGAAACAGCCGGCGGTTGGCGGCTTCGAGAATCTCCCGCGGAGAACTCTCGATCTCCGCGGCGAAGCGTATCGTGCTGATGGTCGATGCCATGATCATCGCCGCGGAGACGCCCTTGTCGGAGACATCCCCTACCACCAGGCCCAGCATTCCGTCGGAGAAAGGAAGATAGTCGTAGAAGTCCCCGCCCACTTCCCGCGCGGGTAGCGTGATCGCGGCAATGTCGCAGACATTGCTCTCCGGCGTCCGGCTCGGCAGCATCGCCGTCTGTATATGCTGCGCGATGAGGACGTCCTGCTTGATGCGCTCCTGTTCGCGAAGGTCCTCGGAGAGCAGCGCATTCTTCCAGCCGAGCGTCGCGTGCTCGGCAACCGTCTGCAGTTCGGTGAGCTCCTCGTTGCGGAGCGTCCGTCCGCTGCTCTTCTTGCCGAGCAGCACGCAGGTGCGAAGGCCGTCCACCTCGCCGATGCAGAAAAACGCGTTGAGCCTCTGCAGGGCGCTGCCCCCCGGCATCGCGTTGACGTTGAGCACCGTGCCCGTCTCCGCGCTGCCGAATGTCCCGGGTATCTCCTGCAGCGAACTCAACAAATCGTCCGGAAGCGGATCGCCTGCAAGCGTGCGCCGAATGCCTGCGCCGCCCCATTCGATCACGGTGACATACTCGAGCTGCAGGATGTGCTGGAGCTGGCCGGCCAGCTTCTGGATGATGGCTTTCGGTTCGAGCATGTTGAGCAGTTCCCGGGAAAGCCTGCGCAGAGCTTCCCTGCGCTGGTATTCCTCGCGGAAGAGGCGGCGGTTGAGCATCTCTTCGAGCCAGCTTTTCGCCAGTCCGAGAAAGATCGCGATCACGGCCGTAACGATCACGGATACCAGCAGCGTGTCGACGGTGGTGAATTCCTCGATCGCGGCATTCAGGAAGGTGAACAGCAGGATGAACACCAGTATGATAACTGCGGAAAGAATGGCATACAGCGTGGTGCGCTTGAAAAGGATGTGTACATCCAGAAATCCGTACCGCAGAAGCGCGTACCAGAAACTCACCGGCAAGGCGAGGGAAACCAGGAGCAGGGCAGCGATGCGCAGTGTGATCGCACCCGGCAGGAGGTAGCCATGGAACACATACAGGTGGTTGAGGAGGATCAGCAGGATGAAGCCGATCGAGAATGCCAGCATCCCCAGACGCACGACACGCAGCATGCGCAGCGTCAACGGCACCACGGCCCGCCGTCGCGAACCGCGCAGGATCATCAATCCCACAATCGGCGTGGCGGCGTACACGATGTCCACGACGCTGGCGTAGATCCGCAAACCGCCGGAGGGCGCGAATTCCATCAGGAGATAGCCGCCTGCCGTCAGCAGGATATAGGGCAGGTACACGAGCATGAGGCGCATGCGCGGACGCTGTCTCATGAACCACTCTTCCGGAAACACGAGCAGGAAATGCAGCAGCAGCGGGAGAAACAGCGTGAAGCTCAATTCGGCCACGAGGGTCCGCCACTTGCCTACCAGGGCCCACCAGGGCATGTACTGACTCGTCTGCGTCGCACTCATCATGTAGAGTCCGTACATCGTCAGCATGAGGAAAAACAGTGCCGACTGCCTCTGGCGCGGCCGGCGCAGAAGGATGACGTATCCGATCAGAAGAAGTATGACAGGCGAGATGTTATTGACCACGAGGGTTGCGAGAGACATCCCGCGTCCCCGCAGCCGATTCATCGATTCCTCGAGAATCAACGGAAAGGATAGCCGTTCCCCACTGCGCTGCAGCGTCACCCGCAGCGTATCGCCAATGCGGATGCCCGCCAGGTAGCGCGTCCAGCCCATGTCGTCGAAATAGGCGGAGTCGAGTCTGAATTCATCGACGCGGGTGAGGATATCCCCCGCCTGGAACCTGGCATCGGGCTCCCCTTCGACGCTCACCACCGGTACGATCCGTATGCCCTCGGAGACATGTTCCACCGGAAACCACGGAATACCGGGGCGTGTGTACTGTATGACGATGCCGATCGGGAGCTGCAGCAACGCCAGTACCAGCAGCAGCGCTCCCGCTATGATTAACAGCACGTGCAGCGACCGGGATTCGATCAGACGCGAATTCATCCAGGCTCCGGATGATGGATTATTATCCTGGGAATATAACACGAAATCGGACGGGAACGCTACCGCGCACGCGACAACACCGGGCGTGATGTTGCTTTCGGTGAAAGCGGAATCGTACATTAGTCCTTCCGGTACGCAATGCCGCCAACGAATATTCTCCTGTACAGTCCCATATGCGAATTCTCATCACCCTGCTACTCCTCTCCTTCGCCCTCCCCGCGGCCGCGCAGACGCACGGGAGCTGGGAGCGCATATCCCATCGCACCGAATTCACGCTCTGGGACGCGACCTGCACCGACAGCCTCCGCTGCTACGCGGTCGGCGATTACGGCGTGATCATGTCCAGCACCGACGGTGGAGAAAGCTGGCGGCAGAAGCTCACGGCCAACCAGTTCGCCTTGCGCAATATCCACTTCTTCGATGACAGCACCGGGATCGTCACCGGTTTCAACGGTACCTGCTTCCGTACGCAGGATCGGGGCGGAAACTGGATCGCGGTCAAGCTCCCGACCGAGGTGAATCTCCCTGGCATGAGCGCGGTCGGATCGACCGTCTGGCTCTCCGGCGGCGATGGAACCATACTGAAGTCGACGGACATGGGTGTGAACTGGGAAAAGCTCGAGAGCGGTACGGACGTCATGCTCGACGCGATCTCCTTCGCCGACGAGCGCAACGGTTGGGCGGGTTCCGTCCAGCGCAAGCTCCTTCGGACCCGTGACGGAGGCGTCACATGGCGGGAACAGGCGATCGACAGCGTGCTTCCCATCACGACGGTGTGCGCGCGCTCGGCCAGTGAATGCTGGGTCGCGGGGAATCACGGTCTGATCATGCGGACCGTCGATGACGGTCGCAGCTGGGAACGCGTCGACGCGTACGTGACCGATTACGTCACCCTTGCATTCGACGCGAAGGGAACCGGCTGGGCTGTCGGCCGGCGCGGCGCGATCGTCAGGGGCGAAGAAGGCAATATGCGCTGGCGACTTCATGATCTGACACCGGCCAAGTCCCTGCACGGCATCGCATTCCTGCCGAACAACCAGGCCATCGCCGTCGGCATGCACGGCATGATTTTCAAGCACCACGAACTCTATCCGCCGCCCGAACCAAAGCAAGGCGCCAGGCAGCCCTGATCGCGGCACGCCAATTCATTCCGGAGAAAACATGAACGTCACCGTACTTGGCGGCGGGATGGTCGGCTCGGCCATCGCGCGTGATCTTTCGCATGAACCATCCTTCTCCGTGACCGTTGCCGACCGCGACGAGGCCGCGCTTCGGCGCTGCGCCTCGGCCGCCGTTCGCACCGCGCAGGCGGATCTCGCCGACGAGGCGCAGCTGCGGCGCGTCATTGCGGATGCCGGACTGGTCGTCGGCGCCGTGCCCGGATTCATGGGCCATGAAACGCTGCGTCGTGTCATCGACGCGGGGAAGAATGTCGTCGACATTTCATTCTTTCCGGAGGATCCCTTCACGCTCGACGCGCTCGCCCGCGACCGCGGCGTCACGGCGGTCATGGATTGCGGCCTCGCGCCGGGCCTGGGAAATATCCTGATGGGACGCATGAACGAGGAGCTCGATGAGATCGAGACCTTCCTCTGTTACGTGGGCGGGCTCCCTGTCATCCGCCGCAAGCCCTACGAATACGCCGCGGTGTTTTCGCCCATCGATGTCATCGAGGAGTACACGCGTCCAGCCCGCTACATCGAAAACGGCGCCGAGGTCGTACGTCCCGCCCTCAGCGACGTCGAGGAAATCGATTTCGACGGGATCGGAACACTGGAAGCCTTCAATACCGACGGACTGCGCTCGCTTGCGCGGACGATGCGCGCGCCGAACATGAAGGAGAAGACAATGCGCTATCCCGGTCATGTGGCATTGATGAAGGCGCTGCGGGACACAGGCTTCTTCAGCAAGGAACCCGTCGCAATCGCCGGACAGGAGATCGCGCCGATCGATTTCACGGCGAAGCTGCTCTTCCCCGCCTGGCAGATGGCCGAAGGAGAGGAGGACCTCTCCGTCATGCGCGTGATCATTCGCGGCAGAAAGGGCGGCGCGTGGGAAACGCATCGTTTCGATCTGTTCGACCGCTACGACAGCACACTCGGCGTGACCTCGATGGCGCGGACCACCGGCTACACTTGCGCCATGGCCGCGCGGCTCGTCGCCGACGGCAGCTATCGCCGCCCGGGCATCTCTCCACCCGAATTCCTCGGCGCGGACGAATCCGTCTACCTTGCGCTCATGGACGGACTCGCCGCCCGCGGCATCGCCTTCGCCCATTCCATCGAAGAAAAAACCACTAAAACACTAAAGCGCAAAAAATAGCACGAAAGTGAATGTTGTCTCTTGTTTCTTTTTTCGCGCTTTCACGTTTTCGCGGTATCTTCTTCAGTATTCCGGAGTGTCCGGTCTTCTGGTTGATTATTCCCTTTCACTTGTCTAGATTGGCAGGCAACCGCTGATGTACCCTTGTCGCATGCGGAGGCTGCCATGGCCGACAGGAATTCCTCCCGCCGATCTTTCCTGAAGAAGAGCACCGCCCTCGCGGGATTGTCGCTTCTTCCCACGCCACTCGCGCGGGGTGGCGAAGCGCTCGCGTCGCCGCCCGAGGTACAGCGCACCTACGCCTATCCCAATCCCGGGCGCGTGGTCATCGTCGAGCACACCGGTGCGGTGCTGGGCTTCAACAACGTCGACGAAGCGGCGGTGCAGTACATGTTCGACCAGGGGATCATGCAGCTGGCGGGAATCTACACTTCCCCCGCCGACGCTCTCGCGTCGTTCTTTCCGGGACTGACGACGAGCAAGAAGATCGCGCTGAAGCCGAGCTTTCTCAACAGCATCGTTCCGACGCGCAAGGAACTGGCCAAGGCGCTGATCAACCGCCTCGTGCAGATGCTCGGAGGATTCCCCGCCGCGAACATCACGGCCTACGAGCGTCACAGCTTCAGCGGGCTCGGATACACCACATCCTATCTCGGCCACAATGTCAACCTCGTGGTCGACATCAGCTTCCCGAACAACGGCTACACCATTCGCTGCGACGGGAAGGACCGTCCGTACAGCGCCAGCCTGCACAACGCGGATTACCTCATCAACATGCCGGTGCTGAAGGATCACAGCTGCAGCAGTTCGCTCAATCTCACGCTGGCTTTCAAGAACCACATGGGCACGGTCAATCCGAGCGGTTCGCTGGGCATTCACTGCAATAAGAACGCCGTCCTCGACATCATGGCCAGCAGCGTGATGACCACCAAGCAGCGGCTGGTGATACTCGACGCGCTTTACGCGGTGTACAGCGGCGGACCGGGAGGCAATCCGCAGGCGACTCCGCAGAAGATCCTGCTGTCGCAGGACCCCGTCGCCATCGACGCGCAGGGGCGCATCATGATCAACAATCTCCGCGCGGCGAACGGACTTTCCGCCAAGGCCGCCACGTACATCGACCAGGCCGCCGCTCCGCCCTACAGCCTCGGGATCGCGGATCCCGCGCAGATGCAGATCGTCACCATGACTTTCCCGGTGGAGCTCGCGCTGTTCACCGCCTCGCTGATCGACGGCGTGGTGCGGCTCGACTGGCGCACGGAAACCGAAACGGACAACCGCGGCTTCGCGGTCGAGCGCAGCGAGAGCGGGCAGTCGGGATGGCAGGAGATCGCGTTCATCGACGGGGCGGGAACGACCACGGCGCCGCATGAATACCGCTTCATCGACAACGATACGGCTCTGCTGCGCCGCGTGCGCGCGCTGTTCTACCGCCTGCGCCAGGTGGATCACGACGGCAGGGCCGATTACAGCTCCACGGTCGAGGTCGCGCTGCAGCTGAACGAGGCGTCGTGGAATATCGAACCGAATTATCCGAATCCTTTCGTGCACGACACGGACCTGCCGGTGTACCTGCCGCGCGAGACGCATCTCCACATCGACGTGTTCGACCTCGCGGGCGCCCGCGTCGAAATCCTGTGCAGCGCCACGATGCCCGCCGGCATGCACTACATCCATTTCAACGCCCGCGACCTTCCCGCGGGCAGCTACGTCGCACGCGCCACGGCCGAAGGCACGGTGCGGGAAGTGATGATGGTGCGGGTGAAGTAGGCGCTTCGCGCCGCTGCGCGGCGCTGCGCGCGGCTGCGCGCGGCTGTAAGCCATAAGCTGTAGGCTATAGGCAATTGGCTGTTGGCTGTTGGCTGTTGGCTGTTGGCCGTTGGCTGTTGGCCGTTGGCTGTTGGCATCCATCATCTGCCATTTGTCATCTGCCATCTGTCATTTGTCATTTAATATCTGTCATCAAAACTGTCCGACATGAAATCAATCCACCTTCTTCTCGCTGTGCTTCTGTTCACCATTTTTATTGGCTGCGAAAAATCGGATTCGGGTGCGGATCCCGACATCGTGTCCATAACGGATCTGCTGCCGAGGGAGAACGAGATCAGCGGATGGGCGCGGAACGCCGGCAGCGACGGCAGCTGGAAAGCGACCAATGCCTCCGAATTGCAGGATAAGATCAACGGAGGTTCGGAGCTGTTCACCAACCACGGCTTCGTCGAGGCCGCGATGCAGAATTTCATCGGGACGGTCAATACGCAGTCCGGCGTGCTATGCGAAATCCAGGTCTACGACCAGGGCAGCGAGATTGACGCCAACGCGGTGTTCGACGATCCGAACAATGTGTTCGCCAGTCCCATCACGCCGTCGAATCCCCCCTCGGGCAAAGCGCAGGTGCGCAAGGACCTTTTCTCCTGGACGATGAAATTCGTGAAGGGCCGCTACTATGTGCTGGTCAACATCCTGACCAGCGAGGACAAGGGGCAGGAAGTGCTCGAGGTGTTCGCGAACAACGTCGCGGGGAAAATCAAATGAGACGCCGCGCTCTTCTGAAAACCGGCCTGCTCGCCGCGGCCGCGATTCCCGTCCTGCCCCTGCGATCGGTGCTCGCCGGAGAGCATGCAGCCGCGCCGTCCCTGCTTTCTCACTCCCTCGCACCCGACCCCATGCTCTCGGTGATCCGAGGCGCGGATATTCCGGCCGCCGTGCGCGCCGCGGTCGACGCGCTGGGCGGGATGAAGCGTTTCGTGAAAGCCGGAGACGTGGTATTCCTCAAGCCCAACGTTTCCCTCCCCAATCCTCCGGAGTGGGGCTCCACCACGCATCCGGATGTCATCCGCACGGTGGTGAAGCTCTGCGTCGAAGCGGGAGCCAAGCGCATCGTGGCGGGAGATTTCCCGATGGGCCGCGCCAAGCTCTGCTTCGAGCGCAGCGGCATGACCGCGCTTGCCGGGGAGCTTGCGGAACTGACCTTCGTCGAACTCGGGGAGGACAAACAGTTCGAACGCGTCGCGGCGCCCGACGCGCAGGAGTTCAAGGAGATCGCCGTCGCGAAGCTGCTGCGCAAGGCCGACGTCTTCATCAACCTGCCTTCCGCGAAAGCGCATTCCGCCATGGCGGTGAGTTTCGGTTTGAAAAATCTCATGGGCGTGATCAAGGACCGCGGGATCTTTCACATGGGATACGATCTGCACAACGCCGTGGTCGACCTGGCCGCGCTTCTCCGTCCGCAGCTCACGATACTCGATGCGTCGTACGCGCTGCTGACGAACGGGCCCGGCGGTCCGGGACGCATGGAGAAGCTCGACACCATCATCGCGGGCACGGATCCATTGGCGGTGGACGCCGCGGGCATCGGACTGGCGGATTGGAACGACCGCTCGATGAAGCCGGCGGATGTCCGCCATCTCGCCCTCGCCGCCGAGCGGGGCGTGGGAAGCATGACCGTGCCGGAGGAACAGATCATCCGCAAAACACTGGGGTAAACCGATTGTCCATATTTCGACGCGCATTGCTCGCGGCGCTGACGGGTTTGCTGTGCGCGTTGCTTTCATCCAGCGCGCAGACCACAGTTCATTTCCCCGATCGAAGCTTTTCCACGCTGTCCTACGGCGGATCACTGTGGATCGGCACGCCGCGCGGGTTGTATCGCTACCGCTGGGAGGACAATGTCTGGTCGGCCTACGGTCCGCGGAACGGCCTGCTCTCCGCGGCGATCACCTCGCTCGATATGCGCGGCGACGTGCTGTGGATCGGGCAGGACCGCGGCATCACCGCCTTCGATCTGCGCAGCAACACGATGCTGCATTACGACAGCGCGAAGGGACTCGCATCGGGCGCCGTGCGCGCCACGGCCTTTGAAGAAGATTACGCATGGACGGGCGGCACACAGGGCGCCTCGCGCTATGACAACCTGATCGAGGAGTGGCAGCGCATCGGTCCAGCCGAGGGCCTCACCGGCGTCACCGTGCACGCCATCGTGCCGAAGAGCGACCGCGTGTTTCTCGCCACCGAACGGGGCGTGAACGAATACGATCCCCGCCACGAGCGCTGGCGCCTGTTCACCCCGGAAGCTGCCGCAACGCCGGCGAACGCCTTGCCGGGGAGTGATTCCATCCTGGACGCATTCGTCGCGGGCAGCTGGCTCTGGCTGCTGCGCGAGGGCGAACTCCTGCGTTTCGACATGGACGCGCGCGTGTATTCTCCCTATCCACTGAAGGACTTCCGCGGATCTGCCATCCGTGAAATCATCGTCAGCGGCGACGGCTTCTGGATCGTGACCGCGGACAACCTCTGGCAATACGACGCGACGGCCGATGCGCTGCGGCCCTTCCTCGAAATCGAACAACTCCCCGACCGCGAACTCCGCGCTGTCGCGCTTTCCTCCAATGGAAATGCACTCTGGTTCAGCACGGCCTCCGGTGTGACGCGTTTCGTTCGCGGGACGAGCAGCTGGACCTATTTCACAGAAGCGAACGGTCTGCCTGCTGCGGACATACGGAATCTCTTCCCGCTCGGCGATGGGGTCGTCACCTTTACGGATGATGCGCTCTTTTATTATCTGCCGGCGGAGGACCGGTGGTATAACTTCCCATTATTGAAAACCGGGGATGGCGGCGGCACGCGTTTCTCTCTCGATCCTTCGGCTGGGAGCTACGCGGATTTCGGCGGGGGCGTGCGCCTCGACCTCAGCGGCAGCCGCAGTGCCTGGCTGTTCCAGGACCCATTCGGCCAAAACGAAAGCACCTTCGGGGAGGATCCTGCCAGCCGCAACGATCTGAAGGCGCGGCTGGATCTGGGGGGCGGCAGGCGCATCAGCGCGACCTACAACGATTCCGATTACGAAGACGTGGTCTACGGCGCGGAGTACCGCGGTGCGCGCGACGATGCGCTGCAGTCGCTGCAGTGGGGCGACATGCGTCTCGAGCAGGGAGGCAGTCTGCTGCAGCAGTCCTTCGGCATCTTCGGCGTCGGCGGACGCGCAGTGTTCGGGGAACACAGCGAACGCTATGGCCGCAGCCTGCTCGAAGTCACCGCATCGAGCGGACACAAAACCACCGCCACGCACACCGATGTTTTCCAGGGTCGATTGCAGCCGAAAACCATCACCGTCGCGGATCACATGTGGCAGAAAAGGCGATATTATGCGCTTCGCCCGGACCGCCGCCTACTTCCCATGCCGGCCGGGAAAGCACAGCTCTACCGCGCGCTGTACCCCAACGAGACACGTGGTCTCGACGACCTGGTTTCGACGGACATCGCCGGTCGCATGGCCAACTGGCGTCCCCTCACCGAGGGCTCGGATTACGCGGTGGACCCTGATCACAGCGTGCTGAAGCAGCTAGGCGAAAGCGGCGGGGAAGTCCTGGCCGTGCGGTTCACCGGTGGCGCAATGAGCAGCGACCTGCTCCTTTGCGACGAAACCTCACAGTATCTCGAAATCCGGAATCGCTACGGCATCGGCTATACGATCATTCCCTCGACGCTTCGCATCCGCATCCTCGATCCGAACGGAAACGAGACACCGCTGTCGCGTTTCGGTCTCGACCGAAACAATGACGGACGAATCGATCCGGAATTCATGGACTTTGACCGGGGCGAGCTGCGATTTCCCGACGACCAGCCCTTTCCGCCCGAGGCCTACGAGTCACCGGGCATCGTGAACTACACGATGCATGTCACGTATGAATCGTACTCCTCGACGAGTTTCCCGTTGAAGAAATCGAGAATCGTGCGCGGCTCGGAACACGTGCTCGTCGATGGGCTGCCGGTATCCGCCGGAAAGGATTACATCCTCGACTACAGTTCGGGCTACCTCGTCTTCACGCGCGACGGCGCGGTGCTCGACGACAGCCGCGTGGAAATCAGCTACGAGTATATCCGCAACGATACTGACGAGCGGATATCGCAGGCCGCCGTGACGCTGTCTCCTTCCGATTTCACGCAGGCGTCTGTATCGGGCGGCGTATTTCACGAAGAAAACGCGTCGGCGCAGACGCGCTTCTTGCAGGGCAGCGGAGAACTGCGCTGGCAATCCGACGCTCTCGACCTGCGTCTCCGGCCGGAATACCGGCATACATCTTCCGATACCGTTTCCGGCGACGCTGCGGGACTCTTCGCCGCGGTCAGCACTCCCGATGCCAGGATCTCGCTGCAATCCACCATCCGTTCAGATGGATATCGCGAACCGGTTGCGGGCAGCTACGCCTACGGTCGCCTGGCTTCAGACCACGCGTTGACGGGCGAGTATGATATCACGAAAGCACTGCGGCTGTTCGCCACGCACCGTCAGAGGGAGGGCGTTGATACGCTCACCCGACGCGGGACCGCGGACAGGGCCTCGACCGCAGGCCTTCAATGGGTGCGTCAGGACTGGCCCTCCATCACGCTCAAGGGTGATCATCTCACGCTGCGCGACGTTGTCGGCGAGCGGCAGCGGCGCGGCGGACGATTGGATGCAATGTGGATTCCCTCGACCGGCCTCCTCGGTACGACCGGGTTCCACGCGGCACGAATATCAGGATATGCGCGGCTCTCCGAGGAAGAAGTGAATGAAGAGCGCGGCGATGCAGAATATCGGACACAGAACTACTTTATGCGCGTACTGCTCAGCCCGCGCGCCCTCTTCAATATCAACGCATGGTACCAGGGCGATGCACGCGAACGCGCGAATTCGTTCGGCCAGTACGAGAGGGATTATCAAACGGACAAGTTGTATTTCGACGTGCTCATGGAACACCTGCGCGGCCTGTCAATCGGCGGCAGGTTCACACGCGACGTCCGGCAGATGTCCACCTCCGCGTCCCTGCAGGACAGGCAGACCGCGACATCCATTCAGGCGAATGTTCGCATCGCACCGGGTATCTGGGTTAATTCACTGCAGCCTTTCACCCTGTACGCCTCGATCATGTACAACAACGGCAGCTACCACCGGGAGGACAGCAACGCATCTGGATTGTTTTCCTCCTTCTTCACTACGACGGAGGGACGGACCACAAGTCGGAATCACAGTACATGGTACGAAACCCGCATCGAATGGCGTCCAACAGCGTTGATTCTGTACTCCGCGATTGCGATCCTGCGTCAATTTCGTTCCGAGACGTGGGCTTCTGCATCGGCGTCGGAGTTCTGGCAGCTCATGCAGCGGGTAGATTATCGTCCCGACAGCCGTGCTTTGTACGGCGTGCAATTCAATCTGCGCCGGGACGACGGGAGCTCCGCATTCAGCGCGGCAGGCTGGACCCATGAACCGTCTCTCTGGGCAGAGCGGCGTCTATCGAGTGCGCTTCTTCTGCGGCTGACGCTCAACTCTGCATGGAGAGAGGGCTCGACTTCGTACGAGACCTACCACAGCTTCCGTATCGATCCTTCGGGAAGCCTGACGCTCAGTCTCGAAGACCTCGCGATTCTCCGGCGCGTGGAGCTGCGCATGGACGGCGGATACAGTTATGGATGGTCACGCAGCGAATACTATTTCGCCCCAACCGTCACGGTTGCGTCCTCAACGATCAACAGCAATTTCTACTTCGACCTCTATCCCCATCCCGTGCTCTTCGTTCGCTTCCGGTATTTCCTGCGCTGGCGCGGCGACTATTACCCCAACTATCGCATTTTCGGTATCGACGGCTGGGCCCAGCCCGACGCCGAACTGCAGCTCATCATGCAGCTGTAGAATGCGTAACGCTAAAGCGCAAAAAAAGAGCGCGAAAGAAATTTTTAAAAAATCTTTCGCGTTCTTCTTCGCGTTTTGGCGTTTTAGCGGCTTTTCCTCAAGGATAGAAGCGGATGCCGAGGGCGGGCATGATGTCGAAGCCGAAGCCCGGGCTGATGCCGATGATGGGATTGAGTTCGAGGAAGATGTCGAGCGGCGTATTGCGGGGAATGATGTTCAGTCCGAAAGTCCCCTTGGCCGCCACGACAAGTTCGTCATCCCTGTCCGTGTAGTACCAATAGTCCTTTCCCTTCTTCCAGCGGACCAGCACCCATCCGTCGCGATGGTCGCCGAATCCGAGCGCGACGCCGATACCGGCGTACAGCGAGACGATGCGCGAGTTGAACGCATCGTTGAAGTGCCAGAGGTAATCCCCGTGCACATGCGGATTGCCGAGATAGCTCGCCCCGATGGCGGCGTCCCAGGAATTCTCCCGACTCGTCCATATGCGGAAGGAGACGGCGGTGGGATCACCGACCGAGAAACCGACGCCGAAGGATTTTCCCTTCGGTCCCTGCGCCATCGCCGTCAGCGAAAGTCCGGCCATGAGCAGCAGTATGAAGGAAACACGGATCGCGATGCGACGCCGCGCAAACGGAATTACTTCTGTATTCATGACATCCCCTCTTGAATTGAGTGATGGAAAACCATATCCCGTGTATACACAGGTCCGGGAATATTGGTTCCTTTTCGAAGCGCATGACATCGGCCTACGTGCCCGCGGGCCTCATCCTCTCGCGCAGCAGCGCATGCGCGCCGCCGAACTTGCCGTTGCTGCAGAGGGCGATGACGTCACCCGGCTGCATGGCCGCGGCCACCCATTCCACCATTTCCGCGGGATCGGGTATGGCGCGCGCGGTGACGCCCTGCGCCTCGAGGTCCGTCGCCACGCGTTCGGGCGAGAGGCGTTCGTGCTCGGCGTAGCGCTGGGGACGATCAATCGCGCCGATCACCGCCACGTCGGCCAGTGCGAGGGCTTCGGTGATTTCCTTCTGGTAGATATTGCGCGTCGTGGTATTCGACCGCGGTTCGAAGCAGACGATGAGCCGCCGGCCGTCGTACTTCTCGCGCAGCGCCGCGAGCGTCAGCCGCAGCGCCGTCGGGTGATGCGCGAAATCGTCGATCAGCGTGATGCCGTTTTCCTCGGCGATCACTTCCATCCGCCGGCGGATGCTGCGGAAGGAGGTGAATCCATTCCGGATCTGTTCATCTGTTATTCCGAGCTGCCGCGCCGCGGCGATCACGGCGGTGGCGTTGCGCACGTTGAACTCCCCTGCGAGCGGGATGGTGAACCGATACTTGTGGCTGTCGCGCCTGTCGGTGACGGTGAACGCTGTGTGTCCGTCGCGGAAGCGGATGTCGCCGCACAGCAGATCGCACAGGCTGCCGACGCCGAAGGTGACAACGCCGCTGTGCGCATCACGGACGACGTCCATCGCATGCGCGTCGTCGCCGTTGACGAGGATCGTGCCGTTGCCCGGCACGAGGTTGACGAACTGCCGGAACGAGCGCTTGACATGATCGAGCGAATCGAAAATATCGGCGTGATCGAATTCCACGTTGTTGATCACCGCGAGGTCGGGACGGTAGTGCACGAACTTCGACCGCTTGTCGAAAAATGCCGTGTCGTACTCGTCGCCCTCGGTGACGAACACCCCGTCCGCCGGCGCCGGCCGGCAGCCCTGCCCGAAATTTTCCGGGATGCCTCCGATGAGGAAGCCGGGCGCTCTTCCCGCCGACTCGAGCACCCAGGCCATGAGCGAACTCGTCGTCGACTTCCCGTGCGTGCCCGCGATCACCACGCTCGTCCTGCCGGCGATAAGGTGTTCGCCGACGAGTCCGGCGAGCGATGTGTACGGCAGCTTGCGGTTGAGCACCGCCTCGACCTCCGCGTTGCCGCGGCTCATCGCGTTGCCGATGACGACGACGGTGTCCTTCGCCAGTGCCGTGATGTTCGCCGCGTCGAACTGCTCATGATACGCGATTCCCTGCGCGGCGAGGAAATCGCTCATCGGCGGATACACGCCATTGTCGACGCCGCGCACCTGGTGTCCCTCCTGCCGCAGCGCCGCCGCCACCCCGGCCATGGCCGTTCCCCCGATTCCGATAAAATAGAAGTGTTTCATATCCGACAAAGGTAGGAAATGGAGGGGATTACCACTAATGCTCCGCCGCGGCGCGTTCATTCCTGCCGGGCACTGTCACTTTTCCACCGCCAGCGTGTTATTGTCAATGGATATTGTAGTCAGCAATTCACATTTTCCCGCACGTCCTGCGTGCACGAGGCTGGATGAGCACATGAAACGCATCGTCACCACCATCGCAATCATTCTCATGATCTGCTGCGCCGCACGGCCCGCTCCGGCGCAGCGTGCCACCACCGGTCCGCGCATCAGCACGGGAGATCGCACGTCGGAGGCTTTCCCCGCCGCGGGCCGGCCCCGTCTCGAGTGCAGCGCGAGCGCGCCGGCGCTTTCGATTGACTGGCCCAACCTGCGGTACATGCCAATGCCTTTCCCGCTGACAGTGACGGTCACGAACGCCGGCGACGTGTTGACGGATTCGGTATTCGCCACCATCGACATTCAGCCGGATCTGACACTCGCGCCTGGCGACTCCCTTCAAACGAAATCCTTGCAGAAAGCGCGGCTTTTCCCTCAGCAGCAGGGCATGGTGGAATGGATGCTTCGACATCCGCTTTCCACCGTCGAAAAATCATATACGGTCAGGGTGGTGGTGTGGACGGCCAACGCGGATTCGGCCGCATGTGAAACCACGGTGATCATTCCGTCGCTGGACTTGCCGATCCTGGCACCGCGAGATTACATGCCGGACTCGCTGTACTTCGACGAGACAGCGGACTCGTACATGCCGCATCCCTTCACTGTGCGCCTGACCTGCGTTAACAACGGCAACGTTCCTGCCTATGATGTGACGGGCACGCTCGTGCTTCCCAAGTATGTCGAACTCGCGGATCCGGATGATTCGCTTACAAAACATTTCACGCCGTCGATATTGGAGAAATGGCGCATCGGTGATCCGGTACCTGAACTGACCTGGCAGCTACATTGGGTACCGCGCCTGCGGTATGAGACGATAGCCATGTTCCGAACTCAAGTTACAGGAAAGACCCGCGAGGAATTCCCGCTCGACACCGTAGAAATAAGGGGCCAGACTCGCGTTCCCGGCCTCCTTCCATCTTTTGCCTGCCGACTGGAAATTCCGGATTCTCTGGGACTGAACGCGGCGGAGACGAACGTGGAGCCGAACCCGTTCACGGTGCGGTACACGGTGACGAACCGGAGCAAGCAGGTGGGGAAGATCACGCGGGTGTACATCAGCTTCCCGCCGGACGGACTGAAACTGAATGTGAATCCGGGCTCGCCGATGCAGATGAGCGAGATGCTGGACCTGACGCTGGACAAGGACGAGTCGCAGACCTTCGAGTGGATCATCGACGTGGCGAACCGGATCACGCGCCGCAACGTGCTGATCACGGTGATCGCGCTGGACGACGAGGGCAATCCGATCGAGTGCTTCGATTGGCTTCCGATCGCGAATCTGAAAACTGCGCTGTTTGACTCCTGTCTGGAAACGAGCGCACGCATTCTGCACTATCTTCCCGTGGAAGACGACTACGATCCGCGGCAATTCGTGATTTCCTCGAAACTGCGAAATGGCGGCGGCGCGAATCTCAATGATATCGTCGCAGAGATCGAGTGGACGGATGCGAGCGGGCAGGACCTGATCGAGTTCGATCCTGACTACCCCGGGGATAATACAAACCCAAAAACACGCCAGGTGCTGTTCCCGCAGCAGACAATGAAAAATGAATGGGGCTTCCGCATGAAGAATTCGAACACGACGGGCATCACGCAGTATGTGGCATTCAACCTCAAGTACGGATCGAAGGAGACGCCGTACATCGACAATGGCCCCGAGCTTTCAGTAGAGATCGAGCCGGCTGGTGTCACCGCCGCGGAAGGCCCTCCGGCCGCAAAGGACTGCGTGCTGTACCCGAATCACCCCAATCCCTTCAGCGGCGAAACCATGATCCGCTTCGGTCTGCTTTCGCCGGCCAACGTCTCGCTTGTGGTGACCGACGTCCTGGGCCGGGAGTTGCGAAGGCTGCTCGATCAGGAATACCGTCCCGCCGGTGCGCATGCCGTCCGTTTCGACGCACGCGACCTGCGACCCGGAATCTACTTCTACCGTCTCAGCGCGGATGAAAGCACGCGGACCGGCCGGATGCTGTTCTTGCGCTGACACGAAATTTCGTTCACATCGCGGAAAACGTTCATGCCGACAACCGAACGGATCCTCAGCATTATCTTCGCCATATTCGGCATCGGTCTGCTCGTGATCGCGCTGCGCATGTCCGCTTCCGCAATCGAGGTCGACCGGCAGTGGCTGCTGAGCGGGAGCTGCTGCGCCGCACAGCCCGCTCAGGCGCAGCGGGCCACCGCCGGTCCGCGCATCAGCGCGGGAGATCTCGCGTCGGAGAATTTCCCCGCCGCGGGTCGGCCCCGCCTCGAGTGCAGCGCGAGCGCGCCCACGCTGATCGCCGATAACGCCAACGTGCGCTACGTTCCCATGCCCTTTCCACTCACGGTGACGGTTACGAACAGCGGCGATGCACTGACGGATTCCGTATTCGCCACCATCATCTTTCAGCCGGAACTGACGCTTGCGCCTGGCGACTCTCTTCAAACGAAACCCTTGCAGAAAGCGCGGCTCTTCCCTCAGCAGCAGGGCATAGTGGAATGGATGCTTCGCCATCCGCCTTCCTCCGTGGAAATATCATATACGGTCAGGGTGGTGGTGTGGACGGCCAACGCGGATTCGGCCGCATGTGAAACCAAGGTGATCATTCCACCATTGGATTCCCCAGTACTCGCTGCCCAATGTCACGTACCGGATTCACTGCATTTCGACGATACAGCGGATTCCTACATCCCGAATCCATTTACCGTCAGCCTTACCTGTGTCAATAATGGCGACGCACCAGCATATGGGGTTACCGGCACGCTTGTGCTTCCACCCGACGTCGAACTCGTGAATCCGAATGACTCGCTGACGAAGTACTTCGCGCCATCGCCGATGGGTCATTGGCAGATTGGCGATCCTGTCCCGACATTGAATTGGATTGTGCGCTGGGCGCCGCGGTTTCGGTACGAAGTTCAGCCGGAGTTCCGCTTAACGGTGACGGGCAAGAGATTCGACGGCAACGTTCTTGATTCCGTCGAAGTTCGCTGCATGACCGTTGTCCATGGCCGTGGACTGCTTCCGTATTTCTCTTGCCGCCTCTGGTTTCCGGATTCCCTCGGACTTAGGGCTGATGGGCTCGACGTCGAGCCGAATCCCTTCACTGCACGCTGGGTATTGACGAATCGTTCGCATCAGACCGGCGGCTTCAAACGTGTGTTAATATCATTTCCACCTGATGGGCTCTCGCTGAATCCGTCATCTCCTTTCCCGATGGATCTCCAGACCGACATCACCGTGGCGCCTGGCGACAGTGCCGTTTTCGAGTGGCTGATCGATGTGGAGAATCGTATTACACGGCGGAGTACCCTGTTCAAATTTACCGCCATTGATGATGAAGGAGATCCTTTTATCTGTCAGGACTGGCTTCCGATTGCGAATCTGAAGACTGCGCTGTACGACTCCTGTCTGGAAACAAGCGCACGCATTCTGCACTATGTTCCCGCGGAAAAAGACTACGATCCGCGACAATTCGTAATTTCCGCGAAGCTGCGTAATGGCGGCGGCGCGGTTCTCCATGATATCACAGCAGTGATCGAGTGGACGGATGCGAGCGGCCAGGACCTGATCGAGTTTGATCCGGACTACCCCGGGGATAATTCAAACCCAAATGTCCACTGGGAGCTGTTCCCGCAGCAGTCAGTGAAAAATGAATGGGGCTTCCGCTTGAAGAATTCGAATACGACGGGCATCACGCAGTATGTGGCATTCAACCTCAAGTACGGATCGAAGGAGA